>JAYVGF010000194.1:0-4071 GCA_043772415.1 Betaproteobacteria bacterium | reverse complement strand
AATGGACGCGAATCCACTTATATATGACGCACTGATAGTCGGCGGCGGTATCAACGGCGCAGGCATCGCGCGCGATCTCGCCGGGCGCGGCGTATCGGTGTTGTTGTGCGAGCGCGATGATCTCGCTGCGCATACGTCATCGTCATCGACCAAGTTGATCCACGGCGGTTTGCGCTATCTGGAATATTACGAATTTTCGCTGGTGCGCAAAGCCTTGCAGGAGCGTGAAGTGCTGTTGCGTTCCGCGCCGCACATCATGTGGCCGCTGCGTTTTGTCATGCCGCATGATGAGGCTATGCGACCGGTGTGGATGATACGCGCGGGATTATTTTTATATGATCATTTAGCCAAGCGCGAAATTTTAGCCGGGTCAGAAGTCGTATCCTTGCGCGAGCATGCGGTAGGCGCGCCGCTCAAGCCGCAATTCAAAAAAGGTTTTGTCTATTCCGATGGCTGGGTCGATGACGCGCGTCTGGTGGTGCTAAACGCCTTGGCAGCACAGGAAAACGGCGCGATGATCATGACGCGTACTTCGTGTATCAGCGCGCAAAGTGAAAATAATCTTTGGCACGCGACGTTGCAGTTAGAATCCGGCCAAACAAAATTAATCCAGGCGCGTACGCTGGTGAATGCTGCCGGCCCGTGGGCTGGAAAATTTTTACAGCAAAATTTGCGCAAGCCGGATGCGCATACTTTGCGTCTGGTCAAAGGCAGCCACATCGTCGTGCGGAAATTATTCGACCACGATTACGCCTATATTTTTCAGAACGCCGACAAGCGGATTATTTTCGCTATTCCCTATGAAAATGATTTCACTTTAATCGGCACCACCGACGTAGAAATTACCGGCGAACCGGACGCGGCAAAAATTGATGCCGATGAAATTCGCTACCTGTGTGCACAAGCCAGCCGCTATTTTGCCAAGAAGGTGAATGAAACCGACGTAGTGTGGAGTTACACCGGCGTGCGCCCGCTGCTCGACGATGCGTCGGGCGATCCCTCCGCCGTCACGCGCGATTATCAATTGGAAATGAGCGCCGAGCCTGCGCCGTTGTTGACCGTGTGGGGTGGAAAAATCACCACCTTCCGTAAATTGGCGCAAGAGGCGGGCGACTTGGTCGGTAAAGCGCTAGGGAAAAATAAAGCCAGCCAAACGCATGCAGAGTTCTTGCCCGGCGGTGATTTTAAGGGCTATATTGATGTTACGGGCCATCCGGTTGCCGACTTCAACGGATTTGTCGCCGAGCTTGGGCGCCGTTATCCGTGGCTCCCCGACACATTGCGACATCGCTACGCCCGCGCATACGGTTCACGCATCACCTATATTATCGATAAGGCCACCTCGCTGGAACAATTAGGCGAAGAAATCGCTCCACAGTTTTACGCAGCCGAAGCGCGCTACTTGCAACAGCACGAATGGGCGCACAACGCGCAAGATATGTTGTGGCGTCGCTCCAAATTGGGCTTGCATCTTAGCGAAGTTGAACGCGAAAAAGTAGCCACATGGTGCGCCGGGGCAACTATAAGGGCATCAGAAAAATATCAATCTAAACAATAGGTTATATAAAGTCTTGGGAGCGGCGATTGCAACTGTCATTACATAACATCAAGCATCAGGTCGGCGCACAGCCTTATCTTTACGACATGAATCTCGCGCTGCAACCCGGCGCGCTGACGGTGTTGCTCGGCACCACTTTGTCGGGCAAAACAACTTTGATGCGCATCATGGCCGGGCTGGATAAACCGACGCATGGACAAGTAGTCGTCGATGGAAAAAATGTCACCGGCGTGTCGGTGCGCGAGCGCAATGTGGCGATGGTGTATCAGCAGTTCATTAATTATCCGTCGATGAAGGTGTATGACAACATCGCATCGCCGCTGAAGTTGCGCAAACAAAGCGACATCAAAGCGCAAGTCATAGCGATGGCGCAAAAACTGCACATAGATCATTTGCTTGATCGTTTGCCGGCTGAACTTTCCGGTGGGCAACAACAACGCGTCGCCCTCGCGCGTGCGCTGATCAAAAGCGCGCCGCTGGTATTGCTCGACGAGCCGCTGGTCAATCTCGATTACAAATTACGCGAAGAATTGCGCGAAGAATTAAGCAGTTTATTTGCACTCGGAAATTCTGCCGTGGTGTATGCCACCACCGAACCCGCCGAAGCCTTATTGCTCGGCGGCTACACCGCCGTACTCGACGCCGGCAGGTTATTGCAATACGGCCCGACGGCAGAAATATTTCACCGGCCCGCTTCTTTGCGGGTGGCTAAAGCTTTCAGCGATCCGCCGATGAACTTGATCGCAGGCGAATATAACGGAACGGCGATTGCTTTGGCGGATGCGCTGCAATTACCGATTGCCTGCCCGAACATAGACAACAAACATGTCACCGTCGGCATTCGCGCCAACGCGCTCAAGTTGCAAGGCGGTGTAAATGACTACGCCATAGCGGGCAAAGTCATCCTGGCGGAAATTTCCGGCTCCGATACGTTTGTGCATTTGCAAACGCAGCTCGGCGACTTGGTCGCGCAATTTACCGGCGTGCATTTTTTCGAGCTGGATACGCCCCTCACCGTGTACGTGAATCCGCAACAATGTTTTGTCTTTGGCCACGACGAACAATTGCTGGTCGCCGCGCAACGACGGGGAGCGAATTAAATGGCACGCATCGATCTCGATCTCGCCCATTCGTATAAACCGAACCCTAAGACGGATGCGGATTACGCCTTGTTGCCCTTAAAAATGACCTTTAACGAAGGCGGCGCGTATGCACTGCTCGGACCATCAGGTTGCGGCAAAACCACGTTGCTGAATATCATGTCGGGCTTGGTCGATCCGTCCAAAGGCTCGGTGAAATTTGACGGCGTAGAAGTCAACGGCAAACCGCCGCAGGAGCGCAACATCGCGCAAGTGTTTCAGTTTCCGGTGATTTACGACACCATGACCGTGGCGGAAAATTTGGCTTTCCCGCTGCGCAATCGTGGAGTTGCGCCAGCGGCTATCACTAAACGCGTTGATACCATCGCACAATTGCTTGAATTAACCGATGTGTTGAATCGCCGCGCAAGCGGGCTGACGGCGGACGTGAAACAAAAAATTTCGTTGGGGCGCGGGTTGGTGCGCAGCGATGTATCCGCGGTGTTATTCGACGAACCACTCACGGTGATCGACCCACATCTGAAATGGCAGTTGCGGCGCAAGCTGAAACAAATCCACCACGAACTCAAACTGACTTTGATTTATGTCACGCACGACCAAGTCGAGGCGCTCACCTTCGCCGAAAAAGTCGTGGTCATGTCGCAAGGAAAAGTGTTGCAGACCGATAGCGCCGAAGGATTGTTCGAACGTCCGGCGCACACTTTCGTCGGCCACTTCATCGGCTCGCCCGGCATGAATTTCCTCGACGCCAGTTGGCATGATGGCCAGCTACAAGTGCAAAATACACCCTTAATAGATACGCTCGGCGACGGTAAACGGCATGCATTGGCCGCGCTGAAAAAATTCACCCTCGGCATACGCCCGGAATACGCGCAGCCGTGCGCCGCGAATACGCCCGGCGCGCTGCAAATCAAAGTGGCGCGCGCGCAGGATGTCGGCACACATAGTTTAATCAGCGGCAAGGTCGGCGAGTCGGTATTTCGCGCGCGCTTGCCTGCTGACGCAACTTTGCCCCATGTCGGCGAGGTGATGTGGTTCAACGTAGTCGGCGCGCACACTTGTTTTTACCATAACGGGGAACTCATCGCATGAAGCCGGTTAATCAAAAAGCCTGGTTCCTGATTTTGCCGGTGATTATTTGCGTCGCCTTCTCCGCCATTGTGCCGTTGATGACCATGGTCAATTATTCGGTGCAGGATATTATTTCGCCCGAGCGGCGCGTGTTTGTCGGCACCGAATGGTTCAGCTCGGTGATGCGTGATGAGGAATTACATTCGGCTTTATGGCGGCAATTGGGTTTTTCACTCAGCGTATTAATAGTAGAAATCCCCCTCGGCATCGCGCTCGCGTTGGCCATGCCCGCCACCGGTTGGCGCGCGTCGGCGACGCTGGTGTTGATCGCGCTGTCGTTAT
>JAYVGF010000193.1:0-6664 GCA_043772415.1 Betaproteobacteria bacterium | reverse complement strand
GCGCGGTACGTTCAATAATGTTTTCATCCTCGACATTAGTCAGAGCATGAACGTGCAGGATTATCGCATTGACACTAAACCTGCCTCGCGCCTGCAATTTGCCAAGCAATCCATTCGTCATACATTAAAAAATTTACCTTGCGGCTCCAAGGCCGGGCTGGGAATTTTTACCGAATATCGCAGCTACTTATTATTGGCGCCGGTGGAAACCTGCGCCAATTTTTCCGAGTTGGCGAGTTTGCTCGATAACATCAACGGTCAAATGGCGTGGGTCGGCGGCAGCGAAATCGCCAAGGGCATTAATTTCGGTTTCAAAATTATTAAAAAAATACCTGACAAGCCCGGCTTGATTTTTATTTCAGACGGGCAAGAAGCGCCGCCGATACATCCCGATTATCGGCCTGCGATGGAGGTGAAACCCGGCGACGTGCGCGGCATGTTGATCGGTGCGGGCGGCTTGATTCCGCAAGCCATTCCGAAATACGATCCGGAAGGAAATCTGTTGGGTTTTTGGGGCGCTGATGATGTGATGCAAAACGATCGTTATAGCGATGACAAGAGCACTATCGTTGAAGGTAAGGTTCAAGCGTCGGCAGATCAAGCCGAAAAAAAAGCTAAGGGTACCGAACATTTGTCGGCTTTACGTGAAGCGTATTTGCAAACACTGGCGACGGAAACCGGCGTGGGTTATCACCGCATGGACAGCGCCGATAACTTTTTCAAGGCGATGGGGTCGCCGTCACTCTCCGCCGCGAACCGCAGCGAAACCGATGTGGCTTATCTTGCCGCGATGATGGCGCTGGCAGCCATGACATTTTTATATGCGGCGCCAATCTTCACCAGATTGCTGCAAGCGTGGCGCGATTTTCGGTTGAGTGGAAAAGCCAGTGCAAGGCACAGGCAAAAAATCATCGATGCCGAGGTCAAGTATCGTACTTGATATATTTGAAACGCGGGTCGTCGTTCGGCGTGCCTTCCAGCGCGCTGCCTTCCAACTTCGGTTGCCATTGAATGACTGACTCAATTTTTTTCGCCAATTCAAAATCTTTGTCAGTGATGCCTTTGGCGGCGTGGTTGGTGAGCTTCACAATTATGAACGCGTAGGAAACCGTCAGGTCGGGATGGTGCCACGCTGCCTCAGCAAGATGTCCCACGGTGTTCACCACCATTAAGGTCGCTTTCCAGCCGCTGGTTTTATATTTGCGCCGTATCCAGCCATCCTCAAAATACCAAAGGGGCAATTCCATTTTCAAGCGCGCGTCGATTTCCGCATCGCTATAAACCCGATCGGTTTTAGACTGTTCCATTAGCAATACTCCTGTTTTTGTTGGAAAAATATCCCATGAAAATCAATAGCTTGGACTGGCATTTTTGACACAGTATTGACACAAGATTTGAGGGCTCTGCTCAATAAACATTACAACTGTTACAAGCCTCACCATACGCTTGTAATTGCAGTAAATATTAAGCTCCGTATGTAGCAGAAAATCCACGAGTTTTTTTTGCTGCAAATGCAAATAGGACGCTGTGACGTACGGCACACAATATGCTTTAATTAAGCACCGGGTGGTTTACTACTCTGAACGTGCGATAAATAAGTTATCCGGCAAACAAGAAAGACTAGGAAACTTTTTATTTCAAATGGTGGTCGGGTGTAAAACAAACTGGCAGTTAAGGTTTGTTGAAGTCCAGAAATTAAGTGTTCCCGAAGTTAATATCAATCTTTGAGGAGGTTCATATGTCACGCAAGTCAAATTTACGGCATTGGTGTGCTTTGCTCGGTATGTTAATAGTACCAGGCTTGGCATTCGCAAACGCCGACGTGGCCAAGCTTACCAAGGACCCGAAAAACTGGGCCATGCAAGCTGGCGATTTCAGTAATCACCGCTACACCGAGTTGAAGCAAATTACCAAGGACAACGTCAAAAACTTGTCAGTGGCATGGACCTTCTCCACCGGCGTTCTGCGCGGCCATGAAGGCGGCCCGTTGGTCATCGGCGACACGATGTTTGTGCACAGCCCATTCCCCAACAAAGTTTTCGCCATCAGCCTCGAAGACCAAAAAATACTGTGGAAATATGAGCCCAAGCAAGACCCAACCGTTATTCCGGTAATGTGCTGCGACACAGTGAACCGTGGTTTGGCTTATGCTGAAGGTAAAATATTCCTGCAGCAAGCTGACACAACTTTGGTTGCCCTTGATTCCAAAACCGGTAAAGTGGTTTGGAGCGTCAAGAACGGCAATCCGAAAATCGGCGAAACCAATACCAATGCACCTCACGTCTTTAAAGACAAAGTTATCACCGGTATTTCAGGTGGTGAGTTCGGTGTGCAGGGTTTCCTGGCGGCTTACAATATTGCCGACGGCAAGCAAGTTTGGAAAGCTTACAGCGTAGGTCCGGACGACCAAATCAAGTTTGACCCAGCTAAAACCATGACCTGGACCGACGGCAAAATGGCGCCGGTTGGAAAAGATTCTTCCCTGAAAACCTGGAAGGGCGATCAGTGGAAAATTGGTGGCGGCACAACTTGGGGCTGGTACAGCTTCGACCCAGAGCAAAACGCAGTGTATTACGGCTCTGGCAACCCTAGCACCTGGAACCCAAGTCAGCGTCCTGGCGACAACAAGTGGTCCATGACCCTGTTCTCGCGTGACGTCGATACGGGTATGGCAAAGTGGGCTTACCAAATGACTCCGTTCGACGAGTGGGATTTCGACGGCATCAATGAAGTGCCACTGTGGGAAGGCAAAGACAAGAACGGTAAGGATCGCAAGATGCTGTCGCACTTCGACCGTAACGGTTTTGGCTACACCCTCGACCGCGTAACCGGCGAATTGTTGGTGGCTGAGAAATATGATCCGAAAGTGAACTGGGCAACCAACGTTGACATGAAGACCGGCCGTCCGCAAGTCGTCGCTAAATACTCCACCGCTAAAAACGGCCCGGACGTAAACAGCAAAGGTATTTGCCCAGCAGCTTTGGGTACCAAAGACCAGCAGCCCGTTGCTTACTCACCTAAGAACAAGACGTTCTATGTGCCCACGAACCATGTGTGCATGGACTACGAGCCGTTCAAAGTCGAGTACACAGCAGGTCAGCCGTATGTAGGCGCAACACTGTCTATGTACCCAGCTCCTGGTAGCCACGGCGGTATGGGTAACTTCATCGCCTGGGATCCAGTACAAGGCAAAATCAAGTGGTCCAAGCCAGAGAAATTCTCGGTATGGAGTGGCGCATTGGCCACGGCTACCGACGTCGTTTTCTACGGCACGCTTGAAGGCTACATCAAGGCTGTGAGTGCTGACGATGGTAAAGAACTGTGGAAGTTCAAAACCCCGTCCGGCATCATCGGCAACGTCAACACATGGGAATATAAAGGCAAGCAGTACATCGGCGTACTGTCGGGTATTGGCGGCTGGGCCGGTATCGGCATGGCAGCAGGCCTTGAGAAAGACACCGACGGTTTGGGCGCAGTGGGCGGCTATAGAGAGCTCTCCAAGTACACCGAACTCGGCGGCGTGTTGACCGTGTTTGCTTTGCCTGATGGAAAGTAAACCAATCAACTAACATTACGTTAACATTGGTAGGTCTGTAATCTGACATCCCGGGCCAAAATCCGGGATGTTTTTATTTATATAATTTATTGATTTTATTGAATTTTTTTGAGGCCGCGATGAATACAAAATTATTTTCAGCCGTTGTTTTTGCGCTAATCAGCACCACTGCCTGCGCCGGTGAAAAATCCGAAGTGCCTGCAAAAACAGCCGCCGTTGCGCCTGCCGCCGAAGCGCCTAAAGCCGCGCCGGCACAAGTTGCCGCAGCCGAACCAGCCAAAACTGGCGCTGCCGCACCCGCACCTGCCGCTGGCGGAGCCACACCTTATAAAGTAGTCGATGGCAATAAAGTCGATACCGCTACCCTCAACGGCTGGCGTGCTTGGCGCGCACTCGCATGCGAACGCTGCCACGGCGCTAATCAAGAAGGCATGGTCGGCCCCTCGTTGATCGCCAGCTTAAAAGTATTAAGTAAAGATGAATTCAAAAAAACTATTCTGGTTGGCCGTCCTGAAAAAGGCATGCCGAACTTTGATGGCGCAAAACAAGTCGTAGATAATATTGACGGCTTGTATGCTTATTTGAAAGGCCGTTCCGACGGCGCCATTCAACCGGGTAAAGTCACGGAAATTCAGTAAGCGTCTTTCTGGAAACCTGGTTTCACGCTGGCATGTTCAGCCTAGGAGCAAAAGTGTACCCATACCGGAATAGTTTTGCGGCCCTGTTAAGCGCCGGGTTTCTAGCGCTCTCATTCGCCGCATCGGCGGCGGATGAGCCGCAGGAAAAAATCCTGCGTGTGTGTCAGGATCCGAACAATCTGCCGTTCTCCCATAAAGACCAAACCGGTTTTGAAAATAAAATCGCGCAATTGTTCGCGCAGGATTTGGGCTGGAAGTTGGAAACCACCTGGTATCCGCAGCGCATGGGATTTATCCGTAATACTTTAAAAGGTAAAGAACCCAATAGCGAAAAATTCAAATGTGATCTGGTGACCAGCGTATCCAGCGACTTCGACCTGGGTCTCGCCACCAAACCTTATTACAGTTCGACTTACACCATGGTGTTTATCAAAGGCCGGGGACTCGACGCCATTAAAGCGCCGGAAGATATGCTCAATTTCGATCCTGAGAAACGCAAAAAATTACGCCTCGGTGTTTTCGCCCGTTCACCCGTAGCCGACTGGCTGCTGAAAAATAATATGATCGAGTTAGTGGTGCCTTTCGCGCCGCAAACCGGTGACCCGGAAAAATACCCCGGTGAAATAATTGAAAAAGAATTAGTCGCGGGCACTATCGACGCGGCATTTGTGTGGGGGCCGATAGCCGGTTACTTTGGCAAAAAATCCACCTTGCCGATGGCGGTGCTGCCATTCAAGGACGATCCCGCCATGCCACTGCAATTCAATATCGCCATGGGAGTGCGCTATGGAGAAAAGCCGTGGCGCGAGCAAGTTGATAAATTGATCGAAAAAAACAAGGCGAAAATTCAAACCATCATGGAAGAATACGGCGTGCCCTTGGTGCAAATGTCCACCATTAAGTGAGCTATCGAACAGACGACCTGAAAAGAATAATGTCTTATACAACTTAAGACACATTTCCACCATCAAGAATAATGCTTGGGGAATCTTGGAGTTTGTAATAAAGCGGGAATAACAGGAGCAAATGTGCGCCATTACCTGCTCATTCTTTTGGGCTTACTTTCTACACCCGTTTTGGCTAAAACAGAATTGGAGATGGCGTTCTACTCCCGTCTGGCCAGCAGTGTGGTCAAGATTGAAGCCCACAATACCAATGGTCGCGTGTCACTTGGCTCAGGTGTGATGATAGCCGAAGGCGTAGCGGCCACCAACTGCCATGTCACCCATCACGCAGAGACGATTGAGGTCGTCAAAGGCGGCTTGAAGATTGCCGCTGAAGCGCAAATCAGTGACATCGAACATGATGTGTGCATATTAAAAGTCCCTGGTATGACCGCGCCTGTCGCCAACACGTCTAAACCCAAGCCCCGTCTCCGGCAAGAAGTTGTTGCATTAGGCTATATCGCCGGCCTAGGGCCCCGACTTAGTTCAGGCGAGGTGACCTCCCTATATGAGCATCATGGCAGCCGAGTCATCGAGAGCACTGCAGCGTTTACATCCGGTGCCAGCGGTGGTGGTCTGTTTGATTTGCAAGGGAACCTACTCGGACTGGTGACTTTTCTGCGTCATGGCAAAGAAATCGTGCATCATTTTTCTATACCTCTGGATTGGATCTATCAAGCGATGCAAAATTTACCCGAGCAGCCCATCGCGCCCTTGGGCACAGGCGCGCCATTCTGGCAAAAGTCGGCGGCTAGCCAGCCTTATTTTTTGCGTGCCGCTACACTGCAAGCTGATGGTGAATCGGAATCACTTCGCAGTATTGCGAAATCGTGGGTAGAATCCGATAACGGTAACGCCGATGCTTGGTACATGCTCGGAAATGCCTTTCAGGTTTTGGGTCAGACTCATGAGGCGATCCTGGCTTATCGCAAATCCATTGCGAACGATCTTGATCATTGCGGCGCGTGGTACGCGCTGGGGCTTGCCTACATCCATCAGCACAAAGTGGATGAAAGCGAATCAGTAAGGCTCGTGTTAAAGACACTCGGCGAGAATTGGGTAGATAAATTTACCCTCGAAATAACGCAAAATTGTTTTGAAAATGGAGATGACGTAACATGTTGATTAAATTAACTTTTATAACAATCAGTAAAACGGTTTCAAGGACTTTCTTGATGGCGAGTCTATGTTTCTCCCTGACGGTTTTCTCTGCCGATACCGCGGCGGAACAAGAAATATCCGAAGCGGAGAAAATGTTATTTCTCACCGACCATTTGAAAAATGTCAGTGAGCCCGCAGTGATCCAATACATTTTCAAACGTGACGGACAACTAGAGCCAGCATTTGAAGATCGAGTAAAAGTGGAGTTGAAAAAAAATGGCAGCAGCAAAACTGCCTTGGTACATTTCCTCACCGGTGCGCACAAGGCGGTAGAGCTTCAGCCGGTGGACAGCGCGACGGGTAATCCGGTTTTACTGGGGTTCCTGGAGCGCGATCTCGCAGAAATGAAACGCCTCACAGGCGGC
>JAYVGF010000192.1:0-1538 GCA_043772415.1 Betaproteobacteria bacterium | reverse complement strand
CAAAGCGAAAACGAACTCAAAGGCAAAGGCCGGGCAGGGCGCGTCGAATTGAAACACGAAGGCAGCGATGTTCAAGCCAGTTTGTATGCGGGCCGCAGTGGTACTTCATTCGATAACCCCGGCGCGTCGCTGAGTAACGGACGCGGCGAAGCGGGCGCCAAGCTTGCCTATTCTATTGACGACAAAACCCGCCTGCGCGCCGAAGCCTTGCGCACCGAAGAGCGCGCAACCGGCGGCAAACGCGAGGGCGTGCAAGCCAGCGTGGAAAAGATTTTCGACAATAATATGCGCGCCGAAATCGGCTTGCGTCATTCGGAAGAAACTTCCGCGCCCGCACAAAGCAGCAGTGAGGGCGCCACGCCGAATAAAGTGAACAGCGCACGCATCAAAATCGGCGGGCCGGTTCCGTATGTGCCGGAAGCCAATGTGTATGGCGAATACGAACAGGATGTTAAAGACAATGGCCGCAAAGTTGCGGCGCTCGGCGGCGATTATCAATTTGCCAGCCGCGGTCGCTTGTATGCGCGGCACGAATTTATATCCAGCTTGAGCGGCCCGTATGCGCTGAATAGCAATCAGCGCCAAAACACCACCGTGTTCGGTGTAGATTCCGATTATATGCAGGACGCGCATTTGTTCAGCGAATACCGTATTCGTGACGCGATATCCGGCGGCGATGCCGAAGCTGCGCTGGGTCTGCGCAATTTATGGCATGTGGCCGATGGCGTGGCGCTTAACACCAACTTCGAGCGTGTCTATTCCTTGTCGGGCAAAGGCGATAACGCATCGACCGCTGGCGGTATCGGCCTTGAATATACCGCTGATCCCATGTGGAAAGCGGGCGGCCGTATCGAATTGCGCGACGCTACGACCAACCAAAGCGGATTGCTTACTCTGGGCGTCGCTTCCAAAATCAACCGCAACTGGACCTTCCTGGAAAAGAACACTATTTCGCTCACGCGCAATAAAGCCACCGACCAGTTGGCTTCCGGCGAACGCTTGCTGAATCGCTTCCAGGCTGGTCTCGCTTATCGTGATACCGACACCGACCGTTGGAACGCCTTGGCCCGCGTAGAGCATCGCGTTGACGACGACACCACTACACCGGGCATAGTCACCAAGCTCAGCACGGAAATTTTATCGCTGCATGCCAACTATCAACCGACCAAACCATTTTTAGTCAGCGGTCGCCTGGCGAGCAAATGGGCCACCAATAATTCCAATGGAATACTCAGCAAAAATCGCGCGCATTTGCTCGGTACGCGCATGACCTATGACTTGACCCATCGTTGGGACATTGGCTTGACCGGCAGCACATTATTCGGACGCAGTTTCAACAGCCGTGTGTACGGATTGGGTATCGAGTCGGGCTATATGATCGCCGGAAATCTGTGGGCCTCGGTCGGTTATAACTTCTTTGGTTATCACGACGATGAACTGGCCGGTGTCGATTACACTAATCGCGGCGCGTATTTGCGCCTGCGTTATAAATTTGATGAAGATATTTTTCAGGGCGGTAACGCCGCGGTGAATAACTC
>JAYVGF010000191.1:0-5831 GCA_043772415.1 Betaproteobacteria bacterium | reverse complement strand
GATCGCTGCGGTTAACGTGGTCTTGCCATGATCGACGTGACCAATCGTGCCGACGTTAACGTGCGGTTTGGTCCGCTCAAATTTGCCTTTTGCCATGATGTCTTCCTCAAAAAGTCGTTATATTTAATTAATTTATAGAATCACTATTCATACTACAAAACTTGGAGCCCATGACCAGGATTGAACTGGTGACCTCTCCCTTACCAAGGGAGTGCTCTGCCACTGAGCTACATGGGCATAAAACGCGTATTTGGTCGCGATGCTGCGTTGCTCGACTGCTTGTGTGAAAAACCACACGGCGCAATCTCGCGCCTTGCCTCACAACCAAATACGCGTTTTATGACCTTAAACTTCTCTCATAAACTTGGTTCAACTGCTTGTGTGAAAAACCACACGGCGCAATCTCGCGCCTTGCCTCACAACCAAATACGCGTTTTATGACCCTACACTTCTTTCATAAAACTTTGCTCGACTGCATTTTTGGAGCGGGTGAAGGGAATCGAACCCTCGTCATAAGCTTGGAAGGCTTCAGCTCTACCATTGAGCTACACCCGCCTGCTCCTTCACAGACTTCCGCTACTCGGGTTCCGCGCTCGCTTCGGGGTCGCCTCCCGCTTCGCGGGTACCCTGCTCCTCCCTACACTCGCGCACCCTCATCAAATCTTGCAAGGCTTCAGCTCTACCATTGAGCTACACCCGCCTGCTCCTTCACAAACTTCCGCTACACTTATTGCTCTTCAATCCACTTCTTGGTGGTGGAGGGGGAAGGATTCGAACCTTCGTACTCTGAGAGAACGGATTTACAGTCCGTCGCCTTTAACCACTCGGCCACCCCTCCGATTGAACCCATAATTATCAATCTTTTAGCTTGCACTGTCAACGCGCGAGGGAACGAGCTTGATATTGTTATGGTGGGTCTGGTTGGACTCGAACCAACGACCAAGGGATTATGAGTCCCCTGCTCTAACCGACTGAGCTACAGACCCGAATATTATTTGGCCGGGAAACCCGGCCAAATTATCTTAAAAATATCATATAAATCAATTACTTATATTATAATAATCACGCCTCGTTATCGAGAAAACTGCGCAATCTTTCCGAACGAGTCGGATGACGCAATTTACGCAAAGCCTTGGCTTCGATCTGACGTATGCGCTCGCGCGTGACGTCGAATTGTTTGCCGACTTCTTCCAGCGTGTGGTCGGTATTCATTTCGATACCGAAACGCATGCGCAACACTTTCGCTTCGCGCGGCGTGAGCGAGTCCAGCACTTCTTTGGTCGCTTCGCGCAAGCTGGCGAAAATCGCTGAATCCGACGGCGCCAGTGTAGCGTGATCTTCGATAAAATCGCCCAGATGCGAATCGTCGTCGTCTCCGATGGGCGTTTCCATGGAAATCGGTTCTTTGGAAATTTTCAGAATCTTGCGGATTTTTTCTTCCGGCATTTCCATTTTCACAGCCAAGGTCGCAGCGTCCGGCTCTTGTCCGGTTTCCTGCAAAATCTGGCGCGAGATGCGATTCATTTTGTTAATGGTTTCGATCATGTGCACCGGAATACGGATGGTGCGCGCTTGGTCGGCAATGGAACGCGTAATCGCTTGACGTATCCACCACGTCGCATACGTCGAGAACTTATAACCGCGACGGTATTCGAATTTATCCACGGCTTTCATCAAGCCGATATTGCCTTCCTGAATCAAATCGAGGAATTGCAAACCGCGGTTGGTGTATTTTTTGGCGATGGAAATCACTAGACGCAAGTTGGCTTCGATCATTTCGCGTTTGGCACGGCGCGCTTTGGCTTCGCCGGTGCTCAATTGACGTGAAATTTCCTTGATGTCTTTAATCGGCAGACCGACATCTTTTTGGATGGTAATCAGATTTTCCTGGCGCTCGAGTATCGCGTGCTTATTGCGCGTCAACGCGGCAGCATAGTTTTTGCCGTGCGCGATTTCTTCGCCTAACCACTTTAAGTTCACTTCATTGCCGGGGAAAGATTTGATGAAATGCGCGCGTGGCATGGCGGAACTGGTGACGCACAATTCCTGAATCTGGCGCTCTTGCAGGCGCACGTTATCCACCAGTTTGCGCAGGCTGTTGCACAGCGCTTCGACTTGCTTGGCGGAAAAACGGATCCACATCAGCTCGTTGGAAATTTCTTCCTGCAAATCTTTGTACGCGCGGCTGCGCGAGCCTTTTTCGGCCAGCACTTTGCGCATTTTTTTGTACAGTTTGCGGATGTGCGCAAAACGCACCAATGCGCCTTGTTTCAAAATTTCCAGATTCGCGCTGGCGATGGCGCCGTCTTCATCTTCGTCGATTTCTTCGTCTTCGAGCTCTTCTTCCTCTTCGGCGGCTTCCATTTCCGCTTCGACGATTTCTTCTTCGTTCGGGTCGATCAAACCATCCACCAATTCGTCGATGCGCATTTCGTCGCGCTCGACCATCTCAGCCTTGTTGAGAATTTCGGCAATGGTCGTCGGGCAGGACGAAATCGCGTAAATCATGTGTTTCAAGCCGTCTTCAATACGCTTGGCGATTTCGATTTCGCCTTCGCGCGTGAGCAGATCGACCGTGCCCATTTCGCGCATATACATGCGCACAGGATCGGTGGTGCGGCCGAAATCGGAATCCACGGTGGAGAGCGCAGCTTCGGCTTCTTCGACAGCGTCTTCGTCGGTCGCGGCGGGCGCGGACTCGGTCATCAACAGGGTTTCGGCGTCGGGGGCGACGTCATACACCATGATGCCCATGTCGCCGATCATGCTGATAATGCCTTCGATTTGCTCGGCGTCGAGCATTTCGTCAGGCAGAGAGTCGTTGATTTCGGCGTAAGTCAGGAAGCCGCGCTCTTTACCCATCACAATCAGGTTTTTGAGCTTAAGGCGCTGCGCTTCGACGTCGGGAACAATGCGTTCGGGTTTTTCGTGGGCCATAACGATTCCAGTGAATACCGATGATAAGAACGTTGAAAAAAGCCGTTAAGTATATCAGAACTTTCGACTATCCGGGCCGCGTTTTGTTAGCGAGACGCTTAGGGCAAGGATTTATTTCAACTTAGGCGATAATAATAAATCCAACTAAATCAATTAGTTACTAATTTCGCTATTTTTAGCGGCTTGTAATTCACGGTAACGGGCTTTTTCTACCTCGCTCCACGGCTCGCGCTGGGATTTTTTTAGCAATTCGTCGATTTCACGTTTGCGGTTCATTTCGCGTAATTGACCTAGCGCGCCGCGAAATTCCACCAATAAATCGGCTTCAGTAAAATTTTCTTCTTGCTCCATACCTTCGGCGGCGCGGTCCTGCAAAATCTTTTGAAACGGGCTGTCCTGAAAATATTGCTCCAGATGGCCGGATTTTTGCAGATTTTTTTCTTTGATCGTTTTCACCAAGGCCATCAGCGCTTTTGCGTCCGGCGTCACGCCCAAATTCGTTTCATCGCCGAACTCCAAAGCAAACGGCGGATGATGCAAGATCATGCCGATCATTTTGCCTTCAAGTGACGGCGCGTTACGCGGCGCACGCGCTGGCCCTGCAGCCTTCCGTTCGGTGCGCACCGGCGCTAATTGCAACAGGGAATCAATTTCGACCCGACTTACGCCGGTTAATTCAGTCAGTCGATTGCGTAACAGTAAACTTAATGTGGGGGCGGTAATCTGGCTTATCAAGGGCTTCGCGTTTTGCAGCAGGCGCGCACGGCCTTCTTCGTTTTTCAATTCCACCTGGCTGGTGAGTTCACGCAGCATATAAGTCGAAAGCGACGGCGCGTCGAGCAAGAGCTTTTCAAACGCCTCACGGCCGAATTCACGCACATAACTATCCGGATCGTGCTCCTGCGGCAAAAACAAAAAACTGATATTCGCACCGTCGATGAGATACGGCAACGCGACTTCCAGCGCGCGCCACGCCGCGGTGCGACCGGCCTTATCGCCATCGAAACAAAACACCACGTTTTGCGTCGCGCGTAATAATTTTTGGATATGCGTCGGCGTGGTCGCGGTGCCGAGCGTGGCGACGGCGTATTCGACACCGTGTTGCGCCAGCGCGACCACATCCATATAGCCTTCCACCACCATCACGCGGCCTTTTTCGCGGATGGCTTTGCGCGCTTGATACAAACCGTACAACTCGCGGCCTTTGTCGAACACCGGCGTCTCGGGAGAATTCAAATATTTCGGCTCGCCCTTGTCCAACACGCGTCCGCCGAAGCCGATAATATTGCCCTTGGGATTGATGATGGGGAACATCACGCGGTCGCGGAAGCGATCGTAGTGCCGGCCTTCTTCGTTTTTAATCACCATGCCTGCGTCGATGAGATTTTTGCTCGGATAATTCGGGAAAACTTTTTCCAAATTCTGCCAGCCAGCCGGCGCATAACCGATGCCAAATCGCGCGGCGATTTCGCCGGACAAGCCGCGTTGTTTGAGATATTCAATCGCATGCGGCGCGGTTTTTAATTCGTCGCGATAAAACTGCATGGCGCGATGCAAAGTTTCGTACAGGCTTTGCAGATTGCCGGCATCTTCTTGCGGCGGCGCGCCTTCAGCACGATTCACATCACGCCGGATTTCCTGCGCCGGTACTTGCATGCCGACGCCGTCGGCCAGATCTTTTACCGCCTCGATAAAACCCATGCCTGCGTATTCCATCAAAAACGAAATCGCCGTGCCGTGCGCGCCGCAACCGAAGCAGTGATAAAACTGTTTGGTCTGACTGACGGTGAACGACGGTGATTTTTCGTTATGAAACGGACAACAAGCTTTGAGATTAGCGCCGGCTTTTTTCAGCGGCACATAGCGTTCGACCACATCGACAATATCGACGCGGTCGAGCAGAGTTTGAATAAAATCTGGGGGAATCATAAGCGGTAATCGGTAGTTTACCGTTGCCCCGGTGGGTTGAAATATGCTTGCAGCGAAAAATTGTAACTATTTGATTTTATTGAATATTTTAATTTAGCTTGGCTTTGATCAAGCCAGACACTTTGGCCATATCCGCGCGGCCGGCCAATAAAGGTTTCAGCGCCGCCATCACTTTGCCCATATCCTTCATGCCTGCTGCGCCAGACAATTTAATTGCGTCATCAATCGCGTTAGCCACATCCGCTTCGCTCATCGCTTGCGGCATATAAGCTTCGAGGATGCCGACTTCAAATTTTTCTTTATCAGCCAAATCCTGGCGCTTGGCCGCTTCAAATTGCGAAATGGAATCGCGGCGCTGCTTTAACATTTTTTCGATAATCGAAATCACGTCGGCGTCGGTCAAGGTCACGCGCTCATCGACTTCTTTTTGTTTGAGTTGCGCCAACAATAGGCGTATTGCATTCAGGCGCTCAGTTTCCTTGGCGCGCATGGCGGATTTCATGTCTTCGGTAATTTGATCGCGCAGATTCATAGCGGTTCTCTTAAAAATAATTCGCGGCTAAAAAACGCAAACGCCGAATCGAACTGCGCGTGACGCATTTCAATTCGGCGAAAACCTCCACGCTTGCGCGTGAAGTAAGATTGGTTTAGTAAAGCTTAGGCGGCAACATTTGGCTGCGCAGACGCTTATAACGGCGTTTTACGGCTGCAGCCATTTTGCGCTTGCGCTCGGCGGTGGGCTTTTCGTAAAACTCACGGGCGCGCAATTCGGTCAACAGACCGGTTTTTTCGACAGCGCGCTTAAAGCGGCGCAGGGCAACGTCAAACGGTTCATTCTCTTTAACACGTACACTCGGCATGCGGACTCCGTAAAAGGTGGGGGTAACAAATAACTTGTGCGGTGAAGCTGGTAAACTATAGATTATATCAGCCTCGGCGTATTAAGTAAAAGCTGAGTTTCAATC
>JAYVGF010000190.1:0-9175 GCA_043772415.1 Betaproteobacteria bacterium | reverse complement strand
TGGGAAATGTCGATTTTCTCTCTCAAAATGATGGGGAAAATGATCACCGGCAATCTTTCCTTGAAGAATATCAGCGGGCCGCTAACCATCGCCGACTACGCTGGCCAGTCGGCCAAAGCGGGCAGTTTGCCCTTTATCACCTTCCTCGCCATGATCAGCATCAGCCTCGGCGTTTTGAACCTGCTGCCCATCCCATTATTGGATGGCGGACATTTGCTGTATTATGTCGCGGAACTCATCAAAGGTAGCCCCGTATCGGAAAGAGTCATGCAAATCGGTCAGCCTATAGGCATGTTGTTGCTCGGTGGCTTGATGGTCATCGCTTTTTATAACGATATTTTTCGCATGATTAATAAAATCATTTCAGGTTGATTCTATGCTTTTGAAAGTTTTAGTTGGCGCAGTGTTCGCCTTAGGTTTGCTGAGTCCCGCTTGGGCGATAGAGCCGTTCGTGGTCAAAGACATCCGCGTCGAAGGCTTGCAGCGTACTGAAGCGGGTACGGTATTTAGCTACTTGCCGATCAAGGTTAAAGATACGGTGGACGATGCGAAAGCATCGGCTGCGATTAAGGCTTTGTACGCTACCGGTTTTTATTCCGACGTGCGCATAGAGGCGGAAAACGATGTCCTGATCGTGACCATACAGGAACGCCCGGCGATCGCCAGTGTGGAAATCAACGGCGCCAAAGAATTCCCTAAAGATCAATTAAAAGATGGCCTGAAACAAATCGGCCTGTCAGAAGCCAAAACCTACGACAAGTCGCTGCTCGACCGCGCCGAAAAAGAACTCAAGCGCCAGTACGTCAGCCGCGGGCGCTATTCGGTTGATGTCGCCACCACGGTTACGCCATTAGAGCGCAATCGCGTTGCTTTGGCATTTAATATAGACGAAGGTGAAGTGTCGCAAATCCGCGGTATTAACATCATCGGCAACCAAGCGGTAAGTGAAAAAGAATTATTGAACCTATTCACGCTGAGGACGCCCGGCCTATTTACCTGGTTCAGCAAAAATGATCAGTATTCCAAACAAAAACTATCGGCTGATCTGGAAAATCTGAAATCCTATTATCTGAATCGCGGCTATCTTGAATTCAATATTGAATCGACCAACGTCTCCATTACGCCGGACAAGGAAAGCGTATTCATCACGATCAACTTGACCGAAGGCCCGGTTTACACCGTCAGCGACGTGAAGCTGGCGGGCGATTTGAAAGTGCCTGAGGAAGATTTGAAGCGCCTGATTACCATCAAGGCAGGTGATGTATTTTCGCGCGAAAGATTTACCGAGACCAGCAAGCGACTGTCCGACCGCCTGGCGGACGAAGGTTATTCGTTTGCCAACGTTAACCCGATTCCTGAGCTCGACAAAGACAAGCGTAGCGCAGCGTTTACTTTCAATGTGGACCCGGGCAAACGCGTGTATGTGCGCCGCATTAACATTACCGGTAACTCGCGCACGCGCGACGAAGTGGTGCGGCGTGAATTGCGCCAAATGGAAGGCAGCGTATTTTCGTCGGCGAATATTAAGCGCTCTAAAGAACGTGTCGATCGGCTGGGCTTTTTCTCCGAGGTGAATGTCGAGACGCCAACGGTGCCGGGCACGCCTGATCAGGTAGATGTCAATCTCGACGTGAAAGAAAAATCGACCGGCAGCTTGCAATTTGGTGCGGGCTTTTCCCAGGTAGAAAAGCTCACTATCAACGCTTCTGTTTCTGAAAATAATATTTTCGGTAGCGGCAATTCGCTCACGGCGCAAGTCAACAGCGGCCGAATAAACCGTACCTTGGTGTTGTCCTACACCAATCCTTATGTGAACGAAGACGGACTGGGCCGGGGCTTTGATGTCTACCAACGCAATTTGGATGTCAGCACGCTCAGCACCGGCGCCTACAAAACCTTGACTCGTGGTGGCGGCATACGTTTTTCCATTCCTGTGACCGAAACAGATTCGGTCAGCCTCGGCAATGCCTATGAACGGACCGAGCTGACTATTTTTGACACCAGCCCGCAGCAGTACCGGGCGTTCGCAGAAAAATTTGGTGAAAAATATTCCACCTGGCGTGCCGACTTGGGCTGGGCACGCGATACGCGCGACAGTATTATTTATCCGACCAGAGGACGCCTGCAGCGGCTCTACGGTGACATCGGCTTGCCTGGCGCTGATCTGACTTACTATCGGGCGAATTACCAGCAGCAGTGGCTGACACCGTTGTATGGCGATATTGCCTTGTCGCTTAACGGTGAAGCGGGCTATGCCAAAGGCTATCGCGGCAAAGACCTGCCGTTTTTCAAGAATTTTTATGCCGGCGGCGTCGGTTCCATCCGCGGTTTCCAGACTAGCTCACTCGGCCCACGCAGCTCTATCACGGATAGCCGAACCGGCCTGCCGTTGTCAGGCACTGCAGGTTTGGGCGAATCTGTCGGCGGCAATCGGCGTCTAGTAGGTAATTTGGAAGTGTTATTCCCGATGCCGGGTGTGAAAGACAAATCGGTACGACCTTCCCTATTCATCGATGGCGGTAACGTATTTGGACCTGAGCAAAAAATATCCGCAAGCGATTTCCGTTATTCAGCGGGTCTTGCCGTCAGTTGGCTGTCGCCGGTAGGGCCGTTGAAGTTCAGTATTGCCCGCCCGCTCAAAAAAGAAGTCGGCGACCGGGAAGAACGCTTCCAGTTCCAGTTGGGCACGGTATTCTGACCCGTGTCAGCCCGTGGGGACGGGCGTGCGTTTACCTTGGGGGCAAGATAATTTATAGTAACGGTTATAAACCGTTTTTTCAGGAGAGATTCTTTGAACAAATTCATTAAAGTGTTATGTGCCGTCACTATTTTTTCAACTGCCGCGGTAGTTCAAGCCGTTGAATTAAAAATTGGTTACGTCGATACTGCGCGAGTGTTGCGTGAGTCTGCTCCTGCGCAACGTGCAGAAAAAAAACTGCAAAAAGATTTTTCCACGCGCGAAGCTGAAATCAAGAAAATGGAAAAGCAAGGCCGCGACTTGCAGACCTGGCTTGAAAAAGAAGGCCTGACCGCGCCGGAAGCCGAACGTGCCAACAAAGACCGCGAGTTCACCAACCTCTACCGCGATTACCAGCGTATCCTGCGCGAATTCAAGGAAGACGTGAATTTGCGCCGCAATGAAGAATTCGCCGGCCTGCAAGAACGCTTCAACAAAGCCGTAGCGGATATTGCACAAACTGAGAAATTCGATCTCATTTTGCAAGAGGCGTTGTTCTACAGCAAAAGCGTCGATGTCACCGACAAAGTGCTCAAGGCACTAGCCGATAAGTAATGTGACCGACGCCTTCGCTTTCACGCTACACGATATCGCCGCCCGCCTGGGCGGCGAAGTCATTGGCGGCGGCGATATTCGCTACACCGGTATTGCGCCGCTGCAAGAAGCCAACCAACAGCAATTGGCCTTTCTCGCCAACCCTAAATATCGCAAACAATTGGATGGCACCGGTGCAGGTGCCGTGATTGTTGGCTTGTCCGAGCGAGACGCTACGGCTCTGCCGCGCATAGTGACGACTAACCCTTATGCTTATTACTCGCGCGTGGTGGCGATGTATCACCCTGAACGCCGCCCTGTAGCAGGCGTACATGCGCAAGCGGTAGTGGATGCTTCTGCGCAAGTTGGCAAAAATGTAAGTATCGCTGCGCTGGCCGTGATTGGCAAAAATACGCACATCGGCGCCAATGCCGTTATCGGCGAAGGCTGCGTGGTCGGCGACGGCGTGGTCATCGGCGAAGGGTCGCGCTTATATCCGCGCGTGGTGGTGTATCACGATTGTGTGATTGGTAATCACTGCGTTTTGCATTCGGGTGCGGTGATCGGTGCTGATGGTTTTGGCTTGGCGAATGAAAACGGCCGCTGGCTAAAAATCCCCCAAGTCGGTCGCGTGGTGATCGGCGATGATGTCGAAGTGGGCGCCAACACGACTATCGACCGCGGCGCGATGGGCGACACGATCATCGAAGAAGGCGTGAAGCTGGATAACCAAATACAGATCGGCCACAACTGCCGCATCGGTGCCCATACCGCCATCGCCGGTTGTGTTGGTATTGCGGGCAGCACCAAGGTCGGCCAACGCTGCACTATAGGCGGCGGAGCCGGTATCGTCGGCCACATCGACATCGGCGACGATGTGCATATTTCCGGCTTTACGCTGGTGAGTAAATCCATTTCTCAGCCGGGTACTTACACGTCGATTTCCTCGACGCCATTTACGACCCATGCTGATTGGCTTAAGCTGGCAGCACATCTGCGCCATCTCGATACCTATGCGGATAAACTCAAAAATTTGCAAGACAAAATCAAACAACTGGAACAAGACAAATGACCCAAATGGACATTCACGAAATCCTGCAATATTTGCCGCACCGTTATCCATTTTTGCTCATTGATCGCGTGCTGGAATGCGAAGCGGGCAAACGCATCGTCGCGCTGAAAAATGTCAGTATCAACGAGCCGTTTTTCGTCGGCCATTTTCCGCATCATCCCGTCATGCCCGGCGTGTTGGTGATTGAGGCGCTGGCGCAAGCGGCAGCTATCCTGTCATTTAAAACCGCCAACACCAAGCCGGACGATAAATCGGTTTATTATTTTGTCGGCATCGACGCGTGCCGTTTCAAAAAACCGGTCAGCGCGGGCGACCAGATTCATCTTGAAGTCGAGATGCTGGTATTCAAAAAAGCGCTGATGAAATTTTCCGCCAATGCCAAGGTGGATGGCGAAATCGTCGCAACAGCCGAATTGCTGTGCGCCGTGCGGGCGCTGTAATGGGCGCGCACATTCATCCGACTGCGATTGTCCACCCCAGCGCCAAGCTTGCGGCGGATGTCACCATCGGGCCTTATTCGGTGATCGGCGACCAAGTCGAAATCGGCGCGGGCACGACCATAGGCGCGCATGCGCTGATCAGCGGACCGACGACTATCGGCCGCGAAAATAAAATTTTTGGTTTTGTCTCGCTCGGCGAAGAGCCGCAAGATAAAAAATACGCCGGCGAACCGACGCGTCTCGAAATCGGCGACCGCAATACCATCCGTGAATTCTGCACTTTCAACCGCGGCACGGCGCAAGACGTCGGCGTCACACGCGTCGGTAACGACAACTGGATCATGGCCTACGCGCATCTCGCACACGATTGCCAGGTCGGCAACCACACCATCTTCGCCAACAACGCGCAGCTCGCCGGCCATGTACATGTTGGCGATTACGCCATACTCGGCGGTTTCACTGTCGTGCATCAGTTCGTCCACATCGGCGCGCATAGCATGACGGCGATGGGAACCATCTTGTTGCAAGACTTACCCGCGTTCGTTACCGCTGCGGGCAACACGGCTAAACCGTTCGGCATCAACGGCGAAGGTTTGAAGCGACGCGGATTTTCTACCGACGATATTTCCGCCATCAAGAGTTCGTACAAGGCTTTATATAAATCCGGTTTGAGTTTGTCCGAAGCGATGGCAGCGATTGAAGCGCGATTAATGGATTGCCCGGCATTAAAAATTTTACTCGATTCGCTCACCGCCGCCACTCGCGGGATTGTTAGATAAGTATTTGATTATAATAAGTATTTTATTAGCCCATACAGGGCCATTTTTTTGGGTAAATCATGCGTGTAGGAATAGTAGCGGGCGAAGCGTCGGGCGATTTACTAGGCAGCCTGTTGATCAAGGCGCTGCATACGCATCGTCCCGACATTGAATTCATCGGCATCGCCGGGCCCAAAATGCAAAGCGAGGGCGCGAAAACACTGTTCCCGATGGAGCGTTTGTCCGTCTCCGGTTATAACCTCGAAGTGCTGCGCCGCTACCGCGAAATTATCGGCATCCGTAAAAAACTCATTGCACTCTTTTCCGCCAATCCGCCGGATATGTTTATCGGTATCGATGCGCCGGATTTTAATCTGCATCTCGAAGCCGCGCTGAAAGCTAAAGGCATTCCCACTTTGCATTACGTCAGTCCGTCGATCTGGGCCTGGCGCGGCGAGCGGATACACAAAATCGGCGCGTCGGTGTCGCGTATGTTGACCATATTCCCGTTTGAAAATGCCTTGTACGAAAAGCACGGCATACCGGTGAGTTACGTCGGCCATCCGCTGGCCGATGAATTACCCATCGAGCCGGACAAAGCCGCCGTGCGTGCGCAAATCCGCATGAACCATCCGAGTCATGTCATCGCGTTGTTGCCCGGTAGCCGTGAGAACGAACTCAATCATCATGCCGATTTATTTATCCGCGCCGCGCGCTTGATCCACGAACAACTGCCCGAAGCGCATTTTCTCGTGCCGCTCGCCAGCCGTCATACACGTAACCAATTCGAAAAAGCCATCGTGCGTCTTGATGCGCAGGATGTCCCACTGACCATTATGTTCGGCCATTCGCACGATGCAATGGCGGCGGCCGATGTTGCATTAGTTGCCAGCGGCACGGCGACGCTCGAAGCGGCGTTGTTGAAATGCCCGATGGTCATCGCTTACAAGATGTCGCCCATGACGTATCGCATCATGAAGCGCAAAGCCTATTTGCCTTATGTCGGTTTGCCGAATATTCTGGCCGGGGAATTTATTGTGCCGGAGTTATTGCAAGATGACGCGACGCCGAGAAATCTAGCGACTGCACTGGTCAATTTATTGCAGCAACCGCGCTTGCGTGAATTGATGGTGAATAAATTTACCGCCATGCATCACAGTCTGCGGCAGAACAATGCTGCTAAACTGGCGCAAGCGATCCTGCCGTATTTTCCTGGTTAAACCTGTATGGCAAAAAATGTAACGCAAATTGTCACCTTGATGTGCGGCGTGGACGAAGCCGGGCGCGGCCCGTTGGCTGGCGCAGTGTTTGCCGCCGCGGTAATGCTCGATCCGAGAAGGTTGATAAAGGGTCTGGCAGATTCAAAAAAATTAGCCGAACATCGCCGTGATGAGTTGGCCTTGTTGATTAAACGCGATGCGTTGTGTTGGGCTATTGGATCTGCTTCGGTAGAAGAAATCGATAGCATCAATATTCTGCAGGCGAGTTTGCTGGCAATGAAGCGTGCGATGGAAGCCTTATCGATAACGCCGGATGAAGCTTTGATCGACGGACTGTATTGTCCGAAGACCAATATCCCTTCGCAAGCCATCGTCAAAGGTGACAGCAAAGTCGCGGCGATTTCAGCCGCCTCGATACTCGCCAAAACCGCGCGTGACGCAGAGATGCTGGAAATGCACGCGCGTTATCCGCATTATCGTTTCGACAAACACAAAGGTTACGGCACGGCGGTGCATCTGGCCGCCTTGCGCGAACACGGCGTCAGTGAGATACATCGCAAGACTTTTGCACCGGTGCGCGCGTTAGTCGTACTATAAAGTAGTTTCCCGGAGGGTCGATCATGCATTATATTTTTTTGAGCTTGCATTTACTCAGCGTAACCATCTGGGTCGGCGGGATGTTTTTCGCCTATGTCGCGCTGCGCCCAGCGGCGGCGAAAATGCTCGAAGCGCCCGAGCGTCTCAATTTATGGAACGCCACATTTGCGCGGTTTTTTTTCTGGGTGTGGATTGCCGTAGCGCTGATACTCGTAAGTGGCTTCGGCATGATAGGCATAGGCGGCGGTTTCAAGCATGCGGCGCTTTATGTCATTGTCATGATGCTCATCGGTTTAGTCATGATGGCGATTTACGCCCACGTTTATTTCGCGCCGTATAAACGACTCGCGCGTTATGTCGCGGCGGCGGAATGGAAAGCGGCAGGCGAACAGTTAGCGCAGATACGCAAAATGGTGGGGCTGAATTTGGCGTTAGGATTACTGACTATCGTGATTGCAACGACAGGTCGCTTGCTTGGCTGAGCTATATAACTATTTGAATATATTCATTTATTTTTATCTAAATATCGCCCGAATTGCAACACATGCATCGCTAATAGGGTTTCAATCAGAAAACCGAATAGCGCCAGCAAGAAAAATATCACCCCCGCCAGAAAACTCAACGGCACCAGCCGTTGAATATGCAACTCAGTCGTCTCGCCTAAAAATAATGCCATGATGGTAATGCCTATCAGCAACGAGCATATCGTCAGCATGGCCATTGATGCGCTGACCATGCGGCCGCGCAATCTTAAGCGCTTCAATTCCCAATGTGCAGCGCGTATATTCTTGATAGATTCCGCATCGAGTTTTTCTTCCAGCAGGCGCGCGCGATCAACGATACGCGCGAGGCGGTTGGCAAATGAACCGATCAAGGCTGCAACCGCCGTGAGCAAAAACACCGGCGCGACTGCGAGTTGTATGCCATGCGATATGGTGTTCGAATCCATTTATTTTTCCGACGCGGCAGGTTTCGCCAACGGTATTTTTGCTTGCGCGGCTTGGATGCCTTCTATTGTTTTGCCTGCCAGGACACCGCGCTTATCAAACCAGCCGGCATTCATTTCCAGCGCGTATTTTGCCGGCGCTAAAGACGAGTGCGTATCCAATGTCTCCGGCAACATTTCGGCGATATTGATAATGCGACCTTGTTCATCAATGAAAGCGACGGACAACGGCAGCAAAGTATTTTTCATCCACATGCTGATGCGCTGCGGTTGCTCGAACACAAATAACATGCCGTCGTTTTTCCCCATTACACGCCGATTCATCAAACCTTTGGCGCGTTCTGCCGGCGTGTGCGCGACTTCAACGCGAATGGCGTGACCATTGATGTGCAGCTTGATGCGGTTGTCGCGTGCCTCAGCGGACAAAGCGATCATGCTGAGAAAAATCATTAAGCAAAAACGAAACATCATTTTGCTGCCTTGTTTTGTGTATGTTGCTCGACCGCCCATTTTGCGATCAACGTAAGAATATCTTCCGATTCGCCGATCGGTGGTGTGACGCTGATGTTAACGCTAGTGTTATCGCGGCGGATGTCATCCAGCATCAAAGGCAAATCTTTTTTCAGATGTCCGCCTTGTGCCATGAACAGCGGAATAAGCGTGACATGGGAGAAATTTTTTTGCGCCAGATTTTTTACCGTGTCGGCGAGGCCGGGCTGCATCAATTCGAGAAACGCTAAAGTGATTTCAGTCTGCGGCAATTGTTGTTGCATACGCGCACGGATTTTTTCAAACGGTTGCGCCCATTGCGGGTCGCGTGCACCGTGGGCGAATAAAATAATCGCGCTTTTATCCGTCATTAATGTTTGCC
>JAYVGF010000189.1:0-10823 GCA_043772415.1 Betaproteobacteria bacterium | reverse complement strand
TTCGAGGATCACATCGAGCATGGGCAACAAGCCGTGGTGCAAGCCTTCGGCGCGCAATTGACGCACGCACTCGACCGAATGGCCGGACAGCAGCAGCTTGAGCATTTCATCGAACAAACGTGCGGACGGTACGTTCTGCAATAAGTCTGCTAGCTCGGCGATCGGCCCGCGTGTTGCAGCGTCAATGGTAAAACCTAATTTCGCCGCGAGACGTGCGGCGCGCAACATGCGCACCGGATCTTCGCGGTAACGCGTTGCCGGATCGCCGATCATGCGCAGGACTTTTTTGCGCACGTCGTCCAAACCGTTTTTGTAATCCCACACTTCTTGTTTGGTTGGATCGTAAAACAGCGCGTTGACGGTGAAGTCGCGCCGAATCGCGTCTTCAGCCATATTGCCCCACACGTTGTCGCGCAACAGGCGGCCGTGTTCGTCGGCGTGTTGGTCGTCATCGTCTTCGCCCGCTTGCGGCGCGCGGAAGGTGGAAACCTCCACCGTTTCGTTACCGCACATCACATGCACAATGCGGAAGCGACGGCCGATGATGCGCGAGCGGCGAAAATGCTGGCGCACTTCATCCGGTGTGGCGTCGGTCGCCACATCGAAATCTTTCGGCTCGCGGCCGAGCAGCAAATCGCGCACCGCACCGCCAACTACAAACGCGGCGAATCCGGCTTGTTGCAAGCCGTCGGTCACGCGCAAGGCGCAAGGGCTGATCTGCTCGCGCTTGATGCCGTGCTTGGAAACCGGCACGATGCGCGGCTCGATCCCTCCGCCTTTAGTGGGTTTAGATTCCGCTTTGCCGAACATGCGCTTGATGAGTTTTTTTATCATTACATTGACTGTCTATTGCTTGGCTATAGCATACCAAATCCGGCCAGCGCTTCCCTATCGCAAGCATATAATTTTTGCAGCTTATCTGCCGTAAGCAGCGTAGCGGCTACGCCCGCTTGATACTCGCCATTATCAAATAACAGCAACGCATGACTGCAATAGCGCAAGGTCCATAGGGGTTCGTGCATGGCCATGATGACGGTTTTACCCTGATTTTCCGCAAGGTCGTGCAAAAACTCCATCACCGCGTATTGGTGCGCGACGTCGAGATGCATCAGCGGTTCATCGAGGCAAAAAACCTCCGGGTTCTGACACAGCAGTTGCGCGATGCGTGCGCGCTGAAATTCGCCACCGGATAAGCTATCGAGTTTGCGCGCGGCCAGCGTGTCGATTTGCATCGCGTTCATGGCGAGCTGCGCGTACGTTTCGTCCGCGTCACGATGCGGAAAGCGGCCTAGCAACACATAGTCTTTTACACTGCCGTAAAAAGTTGCATCTTCTTTTTGTAATAACAGACCGATTTTTTGCGCGCGAGCTATGGATTTTAATTGTGATATAACAATTTGATTTAATTCAATCTTTTTTGATTGCGTTTCAACGATGCCACTCAACGCATGCAGCAAGCTGGTCTTGCCGCTACCGTTTTTTCCCAACACGGCCCAAAACTCTCCCGGCTTGAATTCAATGTTGAGACTTTGCACCAACGTTTTGCCCGGCACATTCAGCGTAAGATTTTTTGCGCGCAACATTAGCTGCGCCTCGTGAGCAAAAATAACATGGCGGGCACACCGAGCAAAGCCAGCAACACGCCGACGGGGAGTTGTTGCGGGGCGATGAGGCTGCGCGCCAACGTGTCTGCGAGACACACCAAACTGCCACCGATTAACATAGCCGCAAACATCAAACGGCGATGATCGGTCGCGCCTAACTTGCGCGCGGCGTGCGGCGCGATGAGGCCGACGAAACCGATGGCACCGGCTGTCATGACGACGGCGGCGCAGGCGGCAGCCGCACAAAAATAAATCAGGATTTGCAACGCATCGACATTCACGCCAAGTGAGCGGGCTTTCGCTTCGCCGAGGGATAATACATCGAGACTGGAGGATTTAACGATGGAAATGACCGTGCAAACCAGCAGCACCGCAGCGGCGAGCCAAGGCGTATCGGCATGGGACAAATCACCCATGAGCCAGAACAACATGCCGCGCACATCGCTGGCAGGCGCCAGCGTAAGCAACAAAGTAATCAACGCGCCGAAGCCGGCCGAAATGATCACGCCGACCAATAATAAATTTTCTACGCGCCAACCGTTGCTGCGATAACTTAAACCAAATACCAAAGCTATCGCCAAACCTGCACCTGCGAAAGCCGATAGCTGCACGATCAACCAACTTACGCCCAGCACCATAGCCACCAAACCGGCGAAAGAAGCACCGCCCGACACACCGAGAATATAAGGATCGGCCAAGGGATTGCGCAACAAGACTTGCAACAACAACCCGGACAAAGCCAGTAACGCGCCGCAAATAAATCCCGTGATCACACGCGGTAAACGCAAATTGAAAATAATGTCGTGAGTTAAGCTGGATTTGCTGCGGAATAATGCGCTGAAAATATCTTGCGCAGGCAGGGCGACGCTGCCGACCATAAGGCCGATGCACAAGGCGAACAAAGCCAGAAAAAATAAGAGTAACCACAACCTGCCGGACATGAAAAACCAAGCTTATCTAAAGGTCGCCAGTTTAGCAGGGCGAAGGCTTTAACGGCGAGGGATAAGGGATAAGGGATGAGGGATGAGGGATGAAGGATGAAGGATGAAGGATGAAGGATGAAGGATGAAGGATGAAGAATGAAGGATGAAGGATGAAGGATGAGGGATGAGGGATGAGGGATGAGGGATGAAGGATGAAGGATGAAGGATGAAGGATGAAGGATGAAGAATGAAGGATGAAGGATGAAGGATGAAGGATGAAGGATGAAGGATGAAGGATGAAGGATGAGGGATGAGGGATTAAAATGCAGGGCGCGCTTGCGCACCGTAAGTTTTTCTCTGTGCCTCTGTGGTGAAAGGTTTTAAGGTTGAAACACAAAAGCTAAAACGAAACGCGATCGCGGCCTTCTTTTTTGGCGGTATAAAGTGCGGCATCCGAAGCGGCGATCAAACTATCCAGCGTTTCACCCGGTTTGGCTTGGGTTACGCCGAGAGACAGCGTGACGGAAATCATTTTGCGATCACCGTGTACCGGTATCGACGCGGTGGACACTGCGCTGCGCAGACGCTCAGCCACTTGCACCGCCTGGCTGGCACTGGTGCCCGGAAGCAAAAGAGAAAATTCGTCACCGCCGAAACGCGCGAGCAAATCACCCGGGCGCAACTGGTGCGATACGATGCGCGCGACGGTACATAACACTTGGTCGCCGGTAAGGTGGCCGTATTGATCGTTGACCGATTTGAAATTGTCCACGTCCATCATGATCAACGACATATCACGGCCGTCTTTCTGGCAACGCGAAAGCTGGCGAGCGAAGGCGTCGTGCAGCCAGCGGCGGTTGTGCATGCCGGTCAAGCCGTCCACACTGGCGGCGTATTCAAACTCGCGCATCAGGTTCATGCTTTCGATCAGCGCACTGTTGTCATTGCGCATGCGGCTGGAGAGGACGTAGAGGAAATTACGCGCGACTGCGTGGCAGGAATTAATCATCGACCAGACGATCACTTCCGGCATGGCAAGCAGAGTGGTCGGCATACCTGCGATCACGTAGGCTGAAACTTTTTTGCCGTCGATAATCGACATTTCGCCCGCGCATTCGCCTTTTTTGACGACCAAGTGAGCCGGGTTACTCAGGTTGCCCAAGTGAACGCGCAGCTCGCCTTCGAGCACGACATAAATTTTGCCGCCTTGTTCGCCGGGCGAGAGGAGCACTTCGTTGTTAGGAAGCTGGCGAACTTCGCACTCTTCCAGCAAAGCCTCGATGGATTCGATGCTGACATTTTTGAAAATGCCGCATTCCGCGATTTGCGCTAAAGCTTCTTTGCTGATGTTATTCATAGCTTCCCTGAAATAATTTATTATATAACTTATTGATTATATTAAATATTTATCTAAGCGACATCACCGGCCAACCGTGTTGAGCGGCAAACTGTTGCAACTTTTCATCAGGATCCACCGCAACCGGATGACTCACCATTTGCAGTAACGGAATATCATTTAACGAATCACTATAAAAATAACTGGTCGAAAAATCCGCCAGTGTTTGTTTGCGTTGCACGAGCCATTGCGTCAACCGCGTAATTTTTCCTTCGCGAAAACTCGGCACGCCCACCACGCCACCGGTAAATTCGCCGCCGCTGATTTCCGGCTCGGTCGCGATCAAATGCTCTATACCGAACGCTTCAGCAATCGGCGCGGTCACAAAACTATTGGTCGCCGTCACTATCGCCATCACATCGCCATGCTGCCGATGCCGCTCGACCAAATCACGCGATTTTTGCAACATCATCGGTATTATTTTTTTGCGCATAAATTCTTTATGCCACTCGTCAAGCTCGACGCGCTTATGACGCGACAACGGCTTGAGCTGAAAATCCAGAAACGCATGGATGTCGAGCGTGCCCAGTTTGTATTGCTGGTAAAACAATGCATTGCGCGCCTCATATACTTCGCGGTCCAGCACGCCCTGCTCGATCAAAAATTGCGCCCACTCGAAATCGCTATCGCCCGCGAGCAAGGTGTTATCCAGATCAAACAGCGCAAGCTTCATAAAATATTCGGGCCAGGGGAAGTCTGCGTCATGTCGTCTTTCAGCGCCTGCTTTAACAGCGGCACTGAAATCGCGCGCTTGGTTTCCATGGAGTAATGATCCAATTTTTCCAGCGCCGCCAACATCGAGGGCAAATCGCGCTTCCAATGCGCGAATAAGTAATTCATCACTTCGTCACTCAAAAACATGCCGCGCGCGTGAGCATGTCGTTTCAATGCGGCTGCGGTTTCCTCTTCGTTCAAGGCGTGTAATTGGTAAGCAAGACCCCAAGCCAGACGCGTTTTCAAATCATCGCGCACTTTGAGTTCTGCCGGGGCTGTGTCGCCTGTCACAATCAGCATACCGCTACCCGCGCGCATCTCATTGTAAACATTAAACAACGAAACTTGCCCGCTGTCAGTGAGCCTCTGCACATTGTCCACCAATAATAAGTTGCAGTCGGGCGCAGCACCGAAGCCCATGCCCTCTTCGCACAAGCGATACACGGCTTTGCCGGAAGTGAAGCTACTGACAATCGCGCGCAGCAAATGCGTTTTGCCGGCGCCTAGCTCTCCCCATAAATAGACAAAGCGCTCAGTCGCAGTTCCGGCGACAAAAGTTCGCAGGACGTCTATCACCTCGGCATTGCGGCCGATGACGAAATTGTCCAGCGTAGGCGTCACGCCGGGATTAATATCAAGTACTAGTTGGCGCATGAATAATATTTGAGTAAATAGTGAATCTTATTATCACTTTATTTTCAAATCAGTGTAGCACGAAGCCCGAAAATCAAAGGGCAAAGCAGGTCAAATCTGCAGGCGAAATGTAAATTTTTATCAACGCTTGCACTTGCGGGCTAACACCCGCATTTATGGGATAATAATTGCACAGTCAGAGGAGCTGAATATGAACGCGATTGCCCCCATTAAAGTTTTGTTCGACCACCCCGGCTTCGCCACGGGCGAAGCTTGGGCCAAAGTGCCGCACGAACCATTGCCTCAGGAAAAACCCGCGCTCAAAGCGCATATCAAAAAAATGCTCAAAGACCAGAATGCTGTGCTGGTGGCGCACTATTACGTGCATCCCGATTTGCAGGATTTAGCCGAAGAAACCGGCGGCTGCGTATCCGATTCACTCGAAATGGCGCGCTTCGGCGCTTCACGACCGGAACAAACCATCGTCGTCGCCGGCGTGCGCTTCATGGGCGAAACGGCGAAAATCCTCAATCCGGAAAAACGGATTCTCATGCCCGACCTCGAAGCCGAATGCTCGCTCGACCTCGGTTGTCCGCCGGATGAATTCAACGCGTTTTGCGATGCGCATCCTGATCGCACCGTGGTCGTGTATGCCAACACCAGCGCAGCGGTGAAGGCGCGCGCGGATTGGATGGTAACCTCCAGCATCGGCTTGAAAATCGTCGAACATTTGCACGCGCAAGGTAAAAAAATTCTCTGGGCGCCCGACCGCCATCTTGGTAATTACATCCAGAAAATGACCGGCGCGGATATGATCATGTGGCAGGGTTCGTGTTTGGTGCACGACGAATTCAAGGCATTTGAATTAGCCGAACTGAAAAAACTGCACCCGAAAGCAAAAGTGTTGGTACACCCGGAATCGCCCGACGCCGTGGTGCTGCTCGCCGATGTGGTCGGCTCGACCACGCAAATCATCAAAGCCTCGCAGAGCTTGGATGCGGATGAATTTATCGTCGCCACCGACAACGGCATTCTGCACAAAATGAAAAAACTGTCGCCGAATAAAACCTTTATCGAAGCGCCGACTTCGGGCAATTCTGCCACCTGCAAATCCTGCGCCCATTGCCCGTGGATGGCGATGAACGGGCTGGCCAATCTGGCAACCACTTTGGAAAAAGGCAACAACGAGATTCATGTTGATGCCGATATTGCCCGCCGCGCGAAACTATCGATTCAGCGCATGCTCGATTTCGCCAAAACCGTCAACCTCAGCACCGGCCAAACCCAACAAAACGCCGCCTGGAAAAAGGGCATCGGCCCCGCTTGAGTGTGATCCAGTTCACAGCCATCAAATTTCACCTTCAACTGTGACGTATTCCATATTGTCCGCCTAGGCGTTGGCATATCCTGCATGCGTAGTTAACGCATATTGCGAGGAAAATATGGCACAACAAATGAAACCCAAAACGCCTGCGGCTGATGACACACTGGTGAAAGCCCCCGTCACCAACGCGCAACCGAACTATTACGACACGCAAGTCATGTTCGCCGGCTATCCCGGCAGTAAAACTGCGTCAGGTTCCCTGCGCCGCAAAGGTCGCCCAGTCGATCCCATACTGGATGATCTGGACGAGATCGACGAAGCCGCCGACCTGACCACCATGCTGCCGCTTAACGCCGACGACGAATAAGCGATGTCCAGCTTACCTAAACACTATAGCGATGCATCGCTAAGTAAATCTTTTGCCCTGTTCATGGCGCTCGACGCCTTGAGCCTCATCTGCCTCGTCATCGGACTCGGCTCGATATTCGGCAACTCCGCCATGCCCTTCCACGCCAACGAGCTCGTCGCCTGGAGCCTCGTCGTCATCGGCGCATTGCTGATGACTATTTCTCTTCACGGTATTTTCATGGGTCTGCGATTAAGACAACGCCATTCTGAGCGCTGAAACGAACCGTATAGTTTCATTATTTGATAAATCCGTAGGGTGGGCAAAGCGTAGCGTGCCCACGCGGAACAACGGCTGACCACACCTCGTTTTTCCAACCCATAGCTTTTAGCTATTGCTTCACACAAAATAAGCATGCGAGGTTAACTTGCGATAACCGCGTGGGCACGCTACGCTTTGCCCACCCTACGCTTGTTGGCGTTTGATTAATGCCCAATTTTCACGCAGACTACCGAAAATTGAATAGCGTACGTCCTCTACAGCATGAGCTTTAACACTGAAAAAAAATAATGCTAGATACCATATCCCAAGTCCTCGATTGGTTCGGCATTTGCGTGTTTGCCTTGTCAGGTGCGCTGGTCGCCTCGCGCAAACAAATGGATATCGCAGGCTTTAGCTTGCTAGGCTGCGTAGCCGGGATAGGTGGCGGCACCCTGCGTGACGTTTTATTGGGCTCACTGCCGGTGTTCTGGGTGCAGAAGCCTGCCTATCTGGTTACTTGCATAGTCGTCTCCTGCGCGGCTTTTTTTGTCGCGCACTTGGCGCATTCGCGCTTACGCTTTTTGTTATGGTGTGACGCCGTCGGTTTGGCGCTGTTCTCGGTGACCGGAACACAAATAGCGTTAGCTAGTGGCGCAAGCAACACGATTGCCATTGCCATGGGCGTGATGACCGCGACTTTTGGTGGCGTGATCCGCGATATTCTCGGCGGAGAAATACCCATCATTCTGCGCCACGAAATCTACGTCACCGCCGCGTTATTCGGCGCGTCTATTTTCGTCTTCGTCCAATATTTAGGCATAGCCAATAATATGGCATTAGTCGCCGGCTTCCTCGCCGCCCTAGCGCTCAGGTCTGCCGCCATCGTGTATGACTTGTCGCTGCCTGTGTTTACACGTTCGGCTGGTAATGATGGCAATTAAAATAGACATACCTTTGAGAAAGCTCAATCAATGCATGCGGCGCAATTCGTAAACCTCATTGCAGGCTGCGCACCTAACACGTAGGGTGGGGACTACCGATCCGGCGGCCTTGTCGTTCGACTTGATCGGCTTCGGTGCGGCCGATAGCTAGGTGACGATACGCGATATGCGCCTGAGCCCGCAATAAGTAGGGCGCAATGAGCTTGGCGAATTGCGCCGTATGCAATCTTTAACCCGCCACAAATCCTTGTTACAAAATTGTTCTATCAAATTCACATGCGGCGTAATTCGTTCCTCATTACGCCCTACTTCTTTGCAAGCCAACCACCAAGGGCGTATTGAACGCTATTCTGGTTTTATTTGATGAAAATTAATTCAATTAAATCAAATACTTAATCGTTATAGACGCTGCTGACTAAATAATCCTTTTGCAAGTGACGCAGCCACACTAACAGCGCGGCACTCGCGGGTAACGCCAGCAACACGCCGAAGAAACCGAACAATTGTCCGAACGCTAGCAGCGCTAAAATCACCGCAACGGGATGGAGGCCAATGCGGTCGCCGACTAACTTTGGCGTGATCAACATGCCTTCTGCCAATTGTCCTGCGCCTATCACGATCCACACCGGTATCACGCCGGTTATGCTGGGGAATTGCATGAAGGCTGCTAGTGTCGCCAACACCAAGCCGACCATCACGCCAAGATACGGAATGAACACCAGCATGCCGGTGATGATGCCGATGGGTAGCGCGAATTCGAGACCGACTATCCATAAGCCGATCACGTAAAACGCCGACATGATGAGCATGACGGAAATCTGCCCGCGTAAAAATTCGGCCAGCACTTGGTCCACTTCGCGCGCGAGGGTGGTGACGCGATCATGGTAGCGGCGCGGGATGATGCCATCGACATTCGCCACCAGTTTGTCCCAATCGCGTAGCAGGTAAAACAACACTACCGGCACCAGCAACAAGTTGATAAAAAATCCCACCACGGCGAGGCCGCCGACTTTCAAGCCCGACAATAAATTTTGCGCCACGCCGCCCGCGCTCTTCCAGTTCTCGCTCAAGGTTTGTTTAATCGTGTCGAGATCGAGTTGTAACTCGACGCCGAGTTTGGCTTTAATCCAGGGCGCGAGTTGATCACGCAATTGGATTAAATAGCCGGGCAATTTTTCCGACAGTTGCGTGACTTCTTTATAAAACAGCGGAATCAAAATCAGTAGCAGCGCGGCAAATAAGGCAAGCAACATCAGCATGACCAACACGGTAGCGAGGCTGCGCGGCACGCGCTTGCGCTCCAGCCAGTCGGCTATCGGGTCGCAGATATAGGCCAAAATGCCCGCGAATAAAAACGGCGCGAGGATCGGGCTGAGCAAATAAATCAATCCGCCCGCGACACAGGCGGCGCCGAGTAGCCAGAGGTAATGCAGGTCATGGGAGCGTTCGTTGTCCATTTGGAGTAAAATCCTGTTATTGCTATGTCTCGCACTTTATCCGTAACTACGCCCTAACTCAATATGACCACTGACCTTTCCCCACTTTCTTACCGCGACGCCGGTGTCGATATCGACGCTGGCGATAATCTCGTTGAAAACATCAAACCCTTTGCCAAACGCACCATGCGGCCGGAAGTATTGGCCGGCATCGGCGGCTTCGGCGCGATGGTGGAAATTTCCAAAAAATACCAGAACCCGGTGTTGGTATCCGGCACCGACGGCGTCGGCACCAAACTCAAACTCGCCTTCATGTTGAACAAGCACGACACGGTCGGCATAGATTTAGTCGCGATGAGCGTCAACGACATACTGGTGCAAGGCGCAGAGCCCTTATTTTTTCTCGACTACTTTGCTTGCGGTAAATTGCATGTGCCAACCGCCACGCAAGTGGTCAAAGGTATCGCGCTGGGTTGCGAAATGTCCGGTTGCGCGCTCATTGGCGGCGAGACGGCCGAAATGCCCGGCATGTATCCTGACGGCGAATACGACCTGGCGGGTTTTGCCGTCGGCGTGGTGGAAAAAGCCAATATCATTGATTGCAAATCGATACAGCCGGGCGATGTGGTGTTGGGTCTCGCTTCCAGCGGCCCGCATTCAAACGGCTTTTCTCTGGTACGCAAAATTATCGAACGCGAGAAAATCGATTTCAGCTTGGCGGAAAATAAAAAACTCGCTGACGATTTGATTACGCCGACACGTATTTACGTCAAGCCGATGTTGCAACTGATGCAGCAAATTAAAATCAAAGGGATGGCGCATATCACCGGCGGCGGTTTGCTGGAAAACATCCCGCGTATGCTGGATGAAAGCCTCACTGCCGTCGTCGACAAAAATGCCTGGAAGTTGCCACCGGTTTTTACCTGGCTGCAGCAACACGGCAAAGTCGAGGACAAGGAAATGCACCGCGTATTTAATTGCGGCATCGGCATGGTGGTGGTAGTGGCGAAAGAAGATGCCGCTGCAGCGATGAAGCACCTGCAAGCCGCGGGCGAAAGCGTGATGCAACTCGGCACAATACAAAAACGCGCAGGCAATCAACCGCAAACTGTAGTGGTGTAACTCTGAAGTCGATAGTCATTTTAATCTCCGGCGCGGGCACCAATATGCGCGCGCTGACGCAAGCAGATTTACCTTGCCGCATTGCCGCTGTGATCAGCAATCGTCCTGATGCGCCGGGTTTGC
>JAYVGF010000188.1:0-2076 GCA_043772415.1 Betaproteobacteria bacterium | reverse complement strand
ACACCCAGGCCGAATTGATAAAAGATCTGCGTCCAGTCTTTGAAGCTTTTGGTAAAGCTGGTTTTGTCGAATTCTTCGGGTACGACAATGGCATCGCCCGGCGACAGAGCCAGTGAGCCGAACCCACCGAATCCGCCGAACCAGCTTGTATCGGCCTTGCTGACTACGGAGCCGTCGGCGCGGATTACATAGATATTTTTCCCATCGCCGTCTTTAGTGGGGCCGCCAGCTTGTTTCAAGTAATCCTCAACGCTTTTTTCTGTTTTGTAGATAAAAGTGTTTTCGTTATATACCGCACCGAATACGCTGACAGTAGAAGGGCGCGATGGGACGAATAATCTGTCTCCATCTTCGAGAGCGAGGTCCGGGAGGTCGTCTGCGCTTCCCGCCTTGGGTGAAATTTCAAGCACTATCCGCCCCGATGCTTTTGCCAGCTTCAGTTTGGATACCAGTGCACGCTGTGATTCCTGTTGTTGTTTAACGCCGGCGATGTCTTCTGCGCTGAGCGAGGCGCGCGATTGTGAGGCGGCACTGCGCTCGATTTCTTTGTCCAGACGCTCAATCGCTTCTTCCATGCGTTTTTGTTGCAAGAGCCGCGTAGATTCGCGTGTGAATTCCGCACCGAATAAATATTGGTTCTGCGAAAAGCCGCCGATGCGGGCGATAAGTTTGCGTAAAGATTCACCAGCTTCCACTTTGTAAACACCTGCCTGCTTGAATTCGCCTTCGAGGCGCACGTATTTCGATTGGCGCTCTTGCGGCACGCGGATGTCGTCTTTGGAAAAAATGGTGATGACATCACCGGCTTTTAATGCCAAGTCATCTTCCGCTTTGCCGCCGAGTATCGCGTTGCCTAAATTGAATGATAGTAAAGTCGTGGATAAATCTGAATCGTTAAAACGTTCAACCACCGCATAGTCCCAGTTGATTTCATTGGCATTGCGTTTGACTTCATCCAATAGTTTGCTTTCGCTGGTTTTAGGCTCGCCATTTTTTTTATCCATGCCCGCGGTGTCAACGGTTTTCGGGTCCTTGACGATCTGTGGACGAACCGCTTGGTTTTTACTCTGCCAATAGTCGGGACGGATCAGCGCTTCTTTATCCGGCACCAAGTCGCGCACGCGTAAACCTTCGCGCCACGGGAAGCGCATTGGCTGGCTGACATTGCCACGCAAGGTGACGGCATTTTCAATGCGTGGCGAGAGCGCAAAAATATTTACCAGGTCACCGTCTTTCAATAAACGCGCATAGCCTTGCTGGTCCAGGGTGAATTCATCCACTTTGCGCGTACGGCGGTCTTCAATGCGTTCTATCGTGGTTTTTTTCCCGCTGGCAGTTGTGGATAGGCCGCCGGCATAGTCGATAACTTCACCTAGGCTGGCTTGATTTTTCAATTCAAAAATGGCGGGTGAATTCACGCTGCCGGCCACGGCGACCAACGGGCCGATTGAGGGAATGTAAATGACGTCGCCTTGTTTTAGCGGGACATCTCTGGATTTATCGCCTTTGATTAACAGGTCGTATAAGTCGAATTCGGTAATAACTTGATTGCCGCGTTTGAGTTGGATGCGCCGCATCGAGCCTTTGCCCGAAGGTCCGCCCGAAGCAAACAAGGCGTTGACCATAGTGGAAAGCGAGCTGACGGTATAGTTGCCCGGGCGCTTGGCTTGGCCGACGACAAACACCTGCACAGAGCGTAAGCGCCCGAGATTGACGCTGAGATCGAAGCCGCGATAAGTGCGGCCAACGACAGTTTTCAAGTACTCGGGCAACTCCTGATATTTAAGCCCGCCGACTTTGATGTTGCCGATTTTTGGAATATACACGTTGCCGGTGCGGTCAACTGTCGCGCGGTAATCGACGTCGATTTGTCCCCACGCGCGCACTTCCAGTTCATCGCCGGGGCCGACCACGTAATCGGGTGTGACGGGAATATCTTCCACCGGCGCGAAGGTGCTCGGTGCGTTGCGGAATAAATCGTAACCGTAGAGCGGCAATTCTTTACCAAGAGATTCTTTGACGAATTGCTGAAATTCATTTTGCTCCGGCAAGTTGAGATCAAATTCATCATCACGG
>JAYVGF010000187.1:0-3713 GCA_043772415.1 Betaproteobacteria bacterium | reverse complement strand
GGCCGACGCGGTATCGCACGGCGCGACCGGTAAAGGTAACGATCAAGTGCGTTTCGAGTTAGGCTATTTTGCGTTGGAACCGAATATCAAAATTATCGCGCCGTGGCGCGAATGGGATTTGAATTCGCGTGAAAGTCTGCTGGCATACGCGGAAAAGCACGGCATCAATGTCGAGATGAAACATAAAAAGGGCGGCTCTCCTTATTCGATGGACGCCAACTTATTGCACATTTCATTCGAAGGCCGCGCGCTGGAAGACCCGAGCAAAGAGGCGGAAGAAGATATGTGGCGCTGGACCGTGTCGCCGGAAAAAGCGCCGGACCAGGCCGAATACATCGAGCTGGAATACGCGCAAGGCGATATCGTCGCCATCAATAATAAAAAAATGTCGCCGGCAGAAGTGTTGACCGAACTCAACCGCGTCGGCGGCAAACACGGCATCGGCCGATTAGACTTGGTGGAAAATCGCTACGTCGGCATGAAATCGCGTGGTTGTTACGAAACCCCGGGCGGGACTATCATGCTCAAAGGCCATCGCGCCATCGAGTCGATCACGCTGGACCGCGAAGTCGCGCATTTGAAAGACGAGCTGATGCCTCGCTATGCCGAAATGATTTACAACGGCTATTGGTGGAGCCCTGAACGGCGTATGTTGCAAACCATGATCGACGCTTCGCAAGCCAATGTGAATGGTTGGGTGCGCTTGAAGCTATATAAAGGTAATGTCATGGTCGCCGGACGTGATTCTAAAACCGATTCGTTGTTCGATGCGAATGTGGCGACGTTTGAGGACGACAAGGGCGCGTATGATCAAAAAGACGCGGCGGGATTTATCAAGCTTAATGCCTTGCGTATGCGCATTGCCGCCAACGCAAAATTGAAACGTCAGTAATTTGTTTTTGAAACGAGGTAATGCATGAGAGAGTTTGCCTGGAAATTATTCCCGTTGATGTTGGTAGCGTTTAGCGTTGTTCAAGCGGAAGAAGTGACCCCTTCGGCAGAAAAAACCGAAGCGGTGCAAACAGCGCCGGCAGTCGATTCGGTAAAATCCGAACCGACCGCTAACATGGCGGCTCCCGTCGAAACCCCCGTTGCCGCGTTGCCCATACCGGCTGCTGATGTCTATGTTCCCACGACCGATAGCGGAGTGATTGTTTACGCCGAGCCGAAAAATAAATCTGCCGCCGTAGGCTTAATCGAATCCGGCGCGGGCGTAACCGCGACGGGCGAAGAGCAAAACGGCTATATGCGCGTACAAGGCGGCAGTATCGCTGGTTGGGTAGATAAACAATTGCTCAGAAAATCCAGCGCCGAACAAATGATGGGCGAAGCCAGAAAATACGCCAACAAAGTGACCCACCCGCGCATCGCCGTGACCAAAATAGCCAAACCGGAAAAGAGCGTGCCGGTGTCTGCCGACGGTAAAGTGGTGTTGTACAGCGCGTCATGGTGTCCCTATTGCGACAAGGCGCGCGCGTATTTTGAGCGCAACGGCGTAGCGTTTAACGAATACGACACGGAGAAATCGGCCAAAGGCCGCCGTGATTACGAAGCCATGAACGGCGACGGCATCCCGATTATTTTGGTCAGCAGCCACAAAATTGTCGGTTGGAAGCAACGCGAATTCGAGCGGCATTACGGTCAGGCCGACGCGGTGATACAAGCCGAAGCAGCGCCTGCCCCTGCCCCTGCCCCCGTGGTGCAAGTAGCGCGCGCAGTTATCGCGCCGGTGAAAGTCATTTCATCTGAAGCCGGCCCGGCTTATGCGCCGAAAGTTATCAGCGGCGTCATCGTGTATTCGCAACCGACGAATAAATCGCCCGTCGGCGGCTTGATCAAAGGCACCGAGCAAGTGATCGCTTTGGGTGAAGAACAAAACGGTTACATGCGTGTGCAGGGTTCGACCGGCGAAGGCTGGGTAGATAAATCTTTAATGAAAAAACAGTGAGAAAAAAATGGGTCAGTTCGATAATGTCAGTGTAGTCAAACAAGCCAATATTTATTTCGACGGAAAATGTGTGTCCCACAGCGTATTATTTCCGGACGGCAGCAAAAAAACCATCGGTGTGATTTTTCCGTCGTCGTTAACCTTCAACACTGGTGCAGCGGAAGTCATGGAGCTGAACGCAGGCAAGTGCCGCATAAAACTCAAAGGCGACAGCGAGTGGAAAACTTTTTCCGGCGGACAACAATTCAACGTTCCGGCAAACTCTTCGTTTGATATTGAAACGCTGGAAACGCTCGATTATGTTTGTCATTTCGTTTAATAAAATATTTAATATAATCAAATAGTTATTGAATATTCATTTTTGTTATTTAACCCGTCATTCCCGCGTAGGCGGGAATCCCGCTGGGGGGCGCAGCGATAATCAGGTAACTTCCGTCATTCCCGCGCAGGCGGGAATCCAGTAAAACAAAAATGTTGTTAACAACCCATTTTTGATAGTCACTGGATTCCCGCCTGCGCGGGAATGACGGGAGCAGTGAAAATGGATTTATTTGTTTCATCATGTGCAATAACTTTTTTGGAAAAAAATCATGCCCACCTTTGATATCGTATCCGAAGTCGATAAACAAGAAGTCAAAAATGCCGTCGAGCAAGTGAACAAAGAAGTCAGCCAACGCTTCGACTTCAAAGGCTCCGACGCGCGCGTCGAGCAGGCCGACTATGTGCTGACGGTTTTCGCCGATGACGATTTCAAACTCGACCAGGTGCAAGACGTGTTGAATAACCGTTTGATCAAACGCGGCGTTGATATCAAATGTTTGGAAATCGACAAGCCGGAAAAAATCAGCGGCAACAAAATGAAACGAAAATGCACCATCAAAGTCGGCGTCGATAAAGACCTGGCGAAAAAAATCGTCGCGCTGATCAAAGACAGCAAACAACTCAAAGTCAACGGCAGCATCCAAGGCGACGTCGTGCGCGTCACCGGCGCCAAGCGCGATTTATTGCAGGACTGTATCGCGATGGTGAAAAAAGCCGATTTGGGTTTCCCACTACAATTTATTAATTTCAGGGATTAAAAATAAGTAGGTGAACCGGTTTGCACACGTTACAACTTCCTGCTTAAATAGTTCACCCCTTTCAGTAGCTTTTGATCAATCAACTCGATGCGCATTGATTGGCCTGCTGACGTTTTGTATAAACAAACGACCGCAAATAAAAGAATTTAGAACAAGCAATAACGGCCAAGAGCCGCCGTATTGTAAATTTCTCCGAAGCGGTTGTCACCCCTCTCTTTTGCTAAGGGGTGAAGTCTCTCCCTTTTCAATTGAGCGAACTTCCGCTTCGGGTCGAAGTGGTCAATTGAAGTTCGCTGATCTGCCAAGAGCTGCCATACGGTAAATCTCTTCGATGCTTTATCATTCCCCCTTTTACAAAGGGGGAGACTCTCTCTTTTCGTTTTCATGGCTGTGGTCGAATAAGAGAGAGAAACTTTTTCCTGCCCTCCAGCAACGAAAATCTCTTTCTGTTTAAATAGCCTGTTGCGTTAGCTCCCGCTGTGGGTCGATGGTGTTGTTTGATACATGCTGGAAGCTGGCATGCGGTGCTGGTAGTCATGCTCATGGAGTGAGAATTCATTTCGCTGGCGTTAAAAACATCACTCGAATACGCGACATGTACGAGTCACTTTCCGACTTAGCCGCCTTGGCCGCCTGAGCGCTTACATTATTTTTATTAAATAAATCAATAGCTTATTTACCATAAG
>JAYVGF010000186.1:0-6015 GCA_043772415.1 Betaproteobacteria bacterium | reverse complement strand
TCGCCAGCCGTTGCGAAGTGCAAATCGCCTACGCTATCGGCATTGCCAAACCGGTCAGCATGATGGTGAATACGTATGGCACCGGCAAAGTCAGCGACGAAAAAATTATCGAGCTGATCACCAAGCATTTCGACTTGCGTCCGAAAGCAATTATCCAGACGCTGAATTTATTGCGTCCGATTTACGCCAAGACCGCGAGCTACGGCCACTTCGGCCGTGACGAACCAGAATTTACTTGGGAAAAAACCGACAAGGCCGAACTATTACGTTCCGAAGCAGGTCTGGGACAGTTACGCGCCGTCGCGCAATAAGTTTTGTATTACCGTTCCGCTGAGGAGCGCTGCAGCTAAGTATTTGATTTTATTAAATAATTTAGCCACGCTCAGCGGAACGCTTTCACCTTAATTCAAGGGCGCTCCTACTTTAATATGTTCAACGATGCCACGCATCGTTCACGCGATGTGTGAGCATATTTTTTTAGGAGATCACCATGAATGCAGTCGTAAAACCTTCCCACGATTACCACGTCGCCGACATCAAACTGGCCGACTGGGGTCGTAAAGAAATGAAAATCGCCGAAACGGAAATGCCGGGTTTGATGGCCATCCGCGAAGAATTCGCCAAGACTCAACCGCTCAAAGGCGCGCGCATTACCGGCTCGCTGCACATGACCATCCAAACCGCCGTGCTGATCGAAACACTCACGGCGTTGGGCGCGCAAGTGCGTTGGGCTTCGTGCAATATTTATTCAACGCAAGACCACGCTGCTGCTGCGATTGCCGTTACCGGCGTGCCGGTGTTTGCTTACAAGGGCGAAAATCTCGACGAGTATTGGGATTACACCCATCGTATTTTTGAATGGGCCGACGGCGGTTATTCCAACATGATCCTTGACGACGGCGGTGACGCGACTTTATTGCTGCATCTCGGTACGCGCGCGGAAAAAGACGCATCGATCTTGAATAAGCCGACCAGCGAAGAAGAAATTTGTTTGTACAACTCAATCAAAAAAACTTTGGCTGCCAAACCGGATTGGTATTCCAAGCGCCTCGCCGCCATCAAAGGCGTGACGGAAGAAACCACCACCGGCGTGCATCGTTTGTACCAGATGCATAAAGAAGGCAAGTTGGCTTTCCCCGCCATTAACGTCAACGATTCGGTCACCAAATCCAAGTTCGACAATCTGTACGGCTGCCGCGAATCACTGGTCGATGCGATCAAGCGCGCCACTGACGTGATGATCGCCGGTAAAGTCGCTGTGGTGGCCGGTTACGGCGACGTAGGCAAGGGTTCTGCGCAAGCTTTACGCGCCTTGTCGGCGCAAGTGTGGGTGACCGAGATCGATCCAATCTGCGCCCTGCAAGCGGCGATGGAAGGTTACCGCGTCGTGACCATGGATTACGCTGCCGACAAAGCGGACATTTTCGTCACTGCAACGGGCAACTACAAAGTCATCACGCATGATCATATGAAGAAAATGAAAGACCAGGCCATCGTCTGCAACATCGGCCACTTCGATAACGAAATCGATGTTGCGTCGCTGGAAAAATATACCTGGGATGAAATCAAACCGCAGGTCGATCACGTTGTGTTTCCTGACGGCAAAAAAATCATCATGTTGGCCAAAGGCCGCTTGGTCAATCTGGGTTGCGGCACTGGCCATCCAAGCTATGTGATGAGTTCATCGTTTGCCAATCAGACCATCGCGCAAATCGAGTTGTGGACCGAAGCGCAAAAAGGCTCGGGAAAATATCCGGTCGGTGTGTATGTGTTGCCGAAACATCTGGACGAAAAAGTCGCGCGCTTGCAACTGAAAAAACTCAACGCGCAACTTTCTGAGTTGAGTGATGAACAAGCAAAATATATCGGCGTGACCAAGCAAGGTCCTTACAAGGGCGATGCCTATCGTTACTAAAGTGCGCGTGTTTGCGCGCGGTAAATAAAGATTCCCTGCGCGTGTAACACGCGTGGGGATTTTTTATATTAACTATTTGATTATATTGAATATTTTAGATTGCCCTTATGCCTAATGCACAGCCAAATAATAAACACAGCTTCGAATTTTTTCCGCCCAAGACAGCCGAAGGCATGGAAAAATTGCGCGTCACGCGCAAGCAACTTGAGCAACTCAATCCGGCATTTTTTTCCGTCACTTTCGGCGCGGGTGGTTCGACGCGCGACCGCACTTTGGAAACCGTGTTGGAAATTCAGCAGTCGGGTTTCGACGCCGCGCCGCATTTGTCCTGCGTCGGCTCGACGCGCGAAAATATTATCTCCGTGCTTGATCAATATAAAAGTAACGGCATCAAACACATTGTCGCCTTGCGCGGCGATTTACCTTCGGGCACGGTGGATGCCGGCGAGTTTCGTTACGCCAACGAGTTAGTCGCCTTCATTCGCCGACATAGCGGCGATCATTTCGACATCGAAGTGGCGGCGTATCCCGAATATCACCCACAAGCGAAAAGTGCACAGGAAGATTTGAAAAACTTCAAACGCAAAGTCGATGCAGGTGCCAACTCGGCTATCACGCAATATTTCTATAACGCCGATGCTTACTTCGCTTTTGTTGATGCGGTGCGCGCTGTGGGCGTCACCATTCCCATCGTGCCGGGCATCATGCCGATCAATAATTTCTCCCAGCTCGCGCGCTTCTCCGACGCTTGCGGCGCCGAGATTCCACGCTGGATGCGCCTGAAATTGCAAAGCTACGCTGACGACACGGGCTCAATCAAGGCCTTCGGCCTCGATGTAGTGACCTCGCTGTGTGATAAATTATTACGCAATGGTGCGCCCGGTTTACATTTTTACACTTTGAATCAGGCCGGCGCGATTTCCACTATCTGGCAACGCCTGGGTCTCTAACCCCGCGTAAGACATTGTTAACTTTGCCCTGCATGGTGGAAATAGGGGCTTTTGCGACATCTAGGGTTTGACTATGGCCTACTTTAGACTATGCTTTGCAATGTGCTAGTTAAGACGAAACAACAATCGACCCAAATACAAACGACCTTAGGAGGTAATCAAAATGTTAGACATGATTATTCGTGAAGCAGCGGCAAAATTCGGCCTTGGCGACAAGAGCGGCATGATCGTTAGCGCTCTGCTCGGCATGATGTTCAAAAAAGACTCTGGCGGCCTCGGCGGCTTTCTCGACATGTTTAAGCAAAAAGGTCTGGCTAATTTAGCCACCTCCTGGCTAGGCGGCGGCAGCGGATTGCCTTTAGGCATCAACCCGACGCAACTGGAAAATGTCGTCGGCGGCGATTTGATGAAAGGCTTGGCCTCGAAAACCGGTTTGCCGATCGGCCCGATCAGCAGCGCGCTGGCGTTCATGTTGCCGAATATTGTTCGCAGCTTGACCGCCGACGGTAAAGTGCCAACCGGCATTCCTGCAGCGATCAGCCAATATATGTCGGGTGACGGTGCAAGCGCAGCAGCGGGTGCAGGTGCAGCTGCTGTTGGTGCAGCCGCCGCTTCCGTCGGCGCAGCAGGCAAAGCCGCTGTCGGTAGCGCAGCAGAAAAAGCTGCTGCCGCGGCGTCAGCAGCAGGTGCAGCCGGTAAAGCAGCCCTTGGTGGCGCAGCAGGAAATGTCGCCGGTGCGGCAGCTTCAATGGCGCCTGCAGCAGCAGGCGGTTTACCTAAATGGTTATGGGTATTGATCCCGGTAGTGTTGGCCTTAGGTTGGTTCCTTATGCGCAAACCCGCTGAGGCTCCCGTTGCCGTAGCGCCGAAAGCGGCACCTGCAGTGGAAGCACCGAAACCAGCGCCCGTAGTTGAAGCGCCTAAGCCCACTGAAGCACCGACGCCTGTGCCTACCCCAGCTGCGGCTGCACCGAAAGATGCAGGCGCCCAATTGGATGCGCTCAAAGCAGCGGGCAATGTCAGCGGTGAAGATCTGGTCAAAGCTTTGAACATGACCAATATCCGTTTCGCCACCGGCAGCGCGACCATCACGCCTGAGAGCATGGAGATAGTGAAAAAGGCGGCTGAGACCATCAAGGCTGCGGCCGCTGGCACCAAGATAGAAGTCGGCGGGCACACGGATAATGTTGGCAACCCGGCCAGCAATATGAAGTTGTCCGACGCCCGCGCGCAATCAGTCTTGTCAGCACTGGCTGGTTTGGGTGTAGGCAAGGGTGTGCTGAGCGCTAAAGGATACGGCGATAGCAAACCGGTTGCGGCTAATGATACAACCGAAAATAAAGCCAAAAATCGCCGTATGGAATATTCATTAGTTAAATAATGTATTTTTTGGTTTTGGAATGAATAATGGGCCGCTTATCAGGCTGTGTAAAAAGTCTGTGCAGCCAATAGAAAGCCTGCCCGCGACAGCGGAGCAGGCTTATTTTTTAAGCGCGAATCACTACGCCTTACCTTACGCCTGCATCGCCTGTTGCATCCAAGCACCGCCCTTCATATTGAACACTCTCTTGAAGTTGTAGGCCATCACCGCCAAGCTTAATTCCGCTTTGGCCCCTCCGAACCCGCGTACTAACAACCTCGCATTACCCAGTATCTGATGCTTGATGGTCCCGAACGGATGTTCGACCGTCTGCCGTCGCAGCGCCATCAGGTGCGGGGCATCGGCTAATCGGCGGGCATTGGCCTGTAAGGCCGCTTCGTTCAGATGACGCGACACCAAGCGCTGCGGCGCTAGCGTGCAGCGAGGCTTGTGTTCGCAGGCCCCGCAGTCTTGCGCCCGCGCCGCGTAAATCATCTGGTGATCTTTGCGCGAAATCTGCTTGCGCGTCAGCAGGCGATCCGCCGGACAGGTATAGGTGTCGGTCGCCGGGTCGTAACGGAATGCGGTGCGGTCATATAAACGGCCATCGCCTTGGTTATTCACCGCCCTGGCCTCGGCCACATAGCCCACGATATCCATCTCTTGCAGCGCCTGCAACTGTGCGCCGCTGGCATAGCCCGCATCGGCGACGATCACTGGACGGCTGGCCAAGACGTGGGCGCAGCCTTGCGCCATGGGGGCGAGTTGGCGTAAATCGGTGGCGTCGTTGCACACCTCGTGATGGACGATCAGGTGACTCTCGCTGTCAACGGCGCTCTGCAGGTTGTAGCCGGGGGCGCCGTGCAGGCTCTTCATGGCGCGGGCATCGGGCTCGGTGAGCACGCTCAGTACCGACTCGCTATGGCTCAAGCGTTCGACTTCTTGTTGCACGGCGGCCTGTCGTTGCCGCAGTCGGTGGAGGGTCTGCGTCACTTTGCCGCTGACCGGCGTATGGGTGGCGTCTTCGGCGTCGGTGCTATCTAATTGCTTCAGGTAATGCTGGATGTGTGCGTCGAGTTGCTGCCGCTCCCGCTCAAGATCGGCGAGCGTACCTAAGGCTTTGCGTGAGGCCACTGCGCGGATCTTGCTGCCGTCCAGGGCGACAACGGCACCGGCGATGAGCTGTTCACGCCTGGCAAATTGGACAAAGGCGGCGCACACGGCGACTAAGGCGTGGGGGTGCTCGCGGCGGAAGTCGGCAATGGTCTTGTGGTCGGGGGCGAGTCGCCCGAGCAACCACATGCACTCGACATTGCGATGGCATTCGCGTTCCAGAGCCCGTGAGGAGCGTACGCTGCTGAGGTAGCCCCAGAGGTAGAGTTTGAGTAAATCACCGGGGTCGTACGGGGGGCGTCCCATGGCCGCCGCTTGGGACTTGGCAAAGCCGAGTGCGCTTAGATTCAGTGAGGCGACCCAGGCGTCGATTACACGGACCAAGGCATCGGCCTCTACTAGTTCATCGAGCAGGACCGGAAATAGGGTCACTTGGTCTCGACTCTCTCCTCTGCGATGGGCCATGGCATCCCCCTAAAAAAAAGACCTCTATCACTTGGCGTTATAGAGGGCTTTCGGGATGATTGCTAGGGACTTTTTACACAGCCTGTTATGCGGCCCATTTTTTTGTTGGCGCATTATGCGGACGACCAACATACTGCCAGCAAATTCGAAGAGTGAATCGCTCACCCATCTGCGACGCCGCTATTTCTGCTGCCTAGCGGGAGCCGTCGGCG
>JAYVGF010000185.1:0-1977 GCA_043772415.1 Betaproteobacteria bacterium | reverse complement strand
CTTGCGCCGAGCAACCAACCGATGCCGACGGCGGAGATGATGGCTGTGGCTGCGCCTGCCATTAATGCGCCGAGCAGAGGCAACAACATTTGTTTGAGTTTTTCAAATTGAGAATACAAAGGTATGGCCAGTGCGACGGTGGCTGGCCCGAGTAAGAAGTGCACAAACTTCGCGCCTTCGAAATAGGTTTCGTAATCCGTGCCGCTGGCGAGTAACAACATCACTAATACCGCGACAGACAGCGCAACGGGATTCAGTAGCGGATTAAAATCGCTGCGTTTGTAGAGCCAATAGGCGGCTTGATACGCGAGCAAAGTAATAGTGAGGCCGAGCAGTGGCGTGGCAGAAAGATAAACCCAGATATCGGTAAATTTTTGCGGCATCATGATTTCAGCGCCTTGCGTTTCTCAGATAGCTTGAGAAATCCGCTCATCGTCAAAGCCGTTACGCCGATAGTTAGCACCGTGCTGACCAGCAGCGCCACCAGCAGCGGCAACCATTCATCCGAGATGCGGGTGAAGTGCGCCATCACGCCGACCCCTGCGGGGACGAATAATAACGAGAGATGCTGTAGCAAACCCTGCGACGTATCACGCAATTCCTGCGACACGGATTTCTTCATGACTAATGTGATGAACAACATCAACATGCCGACCACCGGGCCCGGTATGGGCAAGTTAAGTGTATGCACCAGCACTTCGCCGATGGTTTGATACACCAATAAAAGTGTAATTGCGCCGAGCATGATTTCCTTCTTTTCTCAATTGATTGCATTAGGATTTTTGCAGAAAAATTCAGTTCGATTTTTCTAGGCAATTGCGTGATTGTAACGCGTAGGCTGAATTATGGGAGTTGAGTGAATGGATGCTGGTAAATCCGCGACGGGACAAAAAGAAACAAGCATTCAATTTTTAAGTATAGGTCAGATGTAAAAATCGTCGAGCACAAATTTTTCAATTTATGTGCTATAAATAAAAAAGGAAATTGATACCGTGTAGGGGTTGAATGCAAAGGAGAACGATCATGAAGAAATCAAACTACATCGCTTGCCTAATTGCTTTGCTGCTCGGCTCGCTGGTGCCCGTTGCTTTGGCGCATGACGATGAACCCCGCAGCCCTGGCAAGCAGGAAAAGCTCGGCACGGTGAATTTTACAGTGTCCTGCAATGAGGCGGCGCAGAAGGAGTTTAACCGCGCGATGGCGCTGTTCCATTCGTTTTGGTTTGCGCCGGCGATTGATTCGTTTAATCAGGTTCTAAAACATGATGCTGAATGTGGCATGGCGCATTGGGGCGTTGCCTTCATCACCATGGGCAACCCATTCGCCTGGCCGCCAAACCCGAATGCCATGAAAGCCGCAGCCACCTCCATGGAAAACGCGCAACGCATAGGTGCGAAGACCGAACGCGAGCGCGAATATATCGCGGCGCTTGGAGTGATGCTAAAAGATAGTGAAACAACTGAACACCGTGCACGGGCCGTTGCCTTGGAAAAAGCCATGGCAAATCTTGCCGCGCATTATCCACAGGACGACGAAGCGCAGATACTCTACGCGCTGGTGCTGGGTGCAACGGCATTACCCAGCGATAAGACTTTTGCCAACCAGTTGAAAGCGGCCGCTATGTTGGAGCCGCTGGTAAAAAAATTACCGAACCACCCCGGCGCAACGCATTACCTCATCCATACCTACGACTATGCCGAGCTGGCGGAAAAGGGTTTACCTGCTGCGCGCGCCTACGCGAGCATCGCGCCTTCGGTGCCGCATGCTTTGCATATGCCATCGCACATATTCAGCCGTGTCGGTCATTGGCCGGATATGCTGGAAAGCAATCGTGCTTCCTACCTGGCTTCAAAAAATGAACTCAAGCAGGCGACGCCCGGCGTCGGTTCCTACGATGCTTTGCATGCCATGGATTACATGGTGTTCGCACACCTGCAGCAGGCGCAAGACAAAGCAGCCAAACAGTTGTACGACGAA
>JAYVGF010000184.1:0-3733 GCA_043772415.1 Betaproteobacteria bacterium | reverse complement strand
TGTAATGCCATTTGCGACGGCGGCAATGAAGGGCCTTGCGGGTTGTACACCAGATTCAATTTTAATTCGCTGCCCGGTTTTCCATATCCGAGTTGATTCAATTGTTGTAACGCGCGGATGCTTTTTTCATATACGCCGTCGCCGCGCTGTTTGTTGACCAGCTCTTCGGTGTAGCAGGGCAGCGAGGCGGTGATTTCGACTTTATGGTCGGCGAGGAATTGCGCCAAGGTTTCCTGGTCAGGCTCGAACAATATGGTTAGGTTGCAGCGATCGATGATGCGTAGATTCAATGCGCGCGCCGCCACGACGAGGCGGCGGAAATGCGGGTTTAGCTCAGGCGCGCCGCCGGTCATGTCGAGCGTGGTAACGCCGGAGGTGCGCAGGAAGTCGATCAGCATATCGACGGTGTCGCCATCCATCATTTCTTTGCGGTCCGGACTGGCGTTGACGTGGCAATGTAAACACGCTTGGTTGCATTTATAGCCGAGATTGACTTGTACGCAGTCGAGCTTACGCCGGTTGATAGGCGGGAAGTCGGTCATTTTCAGCAGGGGAAGGGTGGCGTGCATGGTGTTTCCTTTGGAATTATTTTTTCGGTGCCGTGCCGTTCAAACTCCAGTCGTATTTCAGGTATTCAATCTGGTAAGCGTCGGCGGCCAAGTCTTTGGCGACGTCCGCATCGCTGACATATTTCGCCAACCATTTTTGCACACTACCCGCGTCGCGCACAAAATCTTTTTCGTGCCATTCGAAAATTTGCGAGATTTTTGCGATTTTCTGCTGCTTGTCGAAACTGTTTTTGCTCACGTCGTTAGCGAAGCCACGCGAGTTCTGCTCGAATAGGGTTTCCAGATTAGCGTTGCTAAAGGCTTCCGAAATCAACTTGGGGCAGGACTTGGAGGCGCAGACCACGGCGACGTGTATGCGCGAATCAACTGGCTTAAGATAAGTTTTTTCCAAACCATCGAGCGTGAGCGACTGTCCGTTGACGTTCCATTTTTTGATGAAAAAATAATTGGTGCGCGATAACGCGCCACTGGGCGAATAACCGTCGGTGATGCCTTTGATTGCCAGCGCGTTGTAAGCGTTAATGTAATAGACCAACTTGTCGTTTTTGCTATTCAGCGTAGCGGATTTAGCCAAGGCTTCGAGGTAAGCATCAAACGCCGCGTTGTTTTGAAACGCAGGGTAATCGACCTGGCCGTTTTTAACATGCGCGCGCAGCAAGTCGTCGAAGGGTTTGTGATCTATGCCATCAGCAAACACTGAGGCAGAAACCAGCATCAAAAGAGCCATAAGAAATCTTAATATAATCATATAGTTACCGATATCCCTTAAGTGTGATTATTGGTCGATACTTTGCTGCCAGTCTTACGTCTTTTTTGCGCGGAATTTTTTAATCAACACCGGCAACAGCGCAAACAAACCGAGCAAGCCAAAAGCAATTTTCACGTCGTTGGATAATAAATCGCCGAGCGAGTTCAAGCTACCCAACGATTTCCCCAGGTTGGCAAACACAAACGAGCCGGGAATAATCCCTAACGCCGTGCCTAGCACATAGGTTGGCAGCTTCATGTTGGTGAACGCGGGAGCGAGGTTGACCAACCAGAACGGAAACAGCGGCACCAGGCGCAGGAACAATAAATAGCTCAAGCCATTTTCGGTGAAGCCTTGGTTAATTTTTTCGCCGAAACTACCGAGACGTTTGCGCGCGGCATCGGCAAATAAATAACGCGCGGCGAGAAACACCAGCGCCGCGCCAGCCGTGGCCGCGACCACAATAATCCCGGTGCCGACCCAGCGGCCGAACAAAAATCCGGTGACCAGCGACAGCACGATGCCGCCGGGAAAACTCATGGCGGTGGAGACGGTGTAAATCAGGAACACGACAATAATCGCCAGCGCGTAATTGGCTTGCGTCCAGGCGAGCAGGGCGTCGCGGTTTTGTTTAATCGCGTCGAGGCTGAGATATTTTTGCCCGCCGAAAATAAAAAATGCCGCGATGCCGCCGATAAAAATGGCGAGGATGGCGAACTTGATCCATTTATTGCCCGAAGCTGCTGGCGTAGCGCTCATGCTTGCCCCCGGAATCCGGCGATGCGCATCAGCCATTTTTTTGCCGTCGGCGTAAACGACGCTTTGCGTTTCTGGTCCGCCACGCGGCGGCTGATTTGCGACAGCGTTGGATAAACGTGGATGATGTTGCACAAATCGGTCGCCTTCATTTTTTGCGTCATGGCCAATACGTATTCGTGGATCAGCTCGCCCGCATGCGGGCCGACGATCGTGGCGCCGATGACCAAACCTTTTTTGTCGGTGAGGATTTTGGCAAAACCTTCCAGCTCACCTTCAGCGCGTGCGCGGTCCATATCGTCGAAGGGAAATTTATAGGTTTGATAATCAATGTTGGCGGCCTTGGCTTCGGTTTCCGATAAACCGACGCGCGCCAATTCCGGCTCGGTAAACGTCGCCCATGGAATCACGCGCGTCTCGACGCGGGCAGGCAGGGGCGAGGCGATATTGCGCAACACGATACCGGCGTGGTGTTCGGCCATATGGGTGAATTGGTAGCCGCCGACGATGTCGCCGCACAGGTAAATATGTTTTTGCGAGGTCTGCAAACGATCATTGCTGATGATTTTGCCTTTGTCCGTGGCAACGCCTGCGGCTTCGAGGCCGAGATTTTCGCTGTTCATGCGGCGACCGGCAGCGACTAATATATGCGTCGATTGCAACACGGTTTCGTTGCCGTCTTTATTTTTCAGCGTGAAGCGGATATCGCCTTTGCCGCCCTCGACTTTTTGCGGCGCGACACCGAGATAAAATTTGACGCCTTCACGTTCCAGTTGCTTGCGCACCACGTCGCTGGCGTCGTTATCTTCCTTCGGCAATATCTGCGCGCCGAGATCGACCACACTAACCTGGCTACCCAGGCGACAAAACGCCTGCGCCATTTCGATACCGATCGGGCCGGCGCCAATAATAATGAGACTCGGCACTTGCTCGTTGATGCTGAACACTGTTTCGTTGTTGAGATAAGGCACCTCGGCCAAGCCGGGTATCGGCGGCACGCCGGGGCGCGAACCGGTGGCGATGACGAAATTTTTTGCGGTGATTTTGCGCCCGTTCACTTCAAACGTGTGGGCATCGACAAATTTACCTTCGCCTAATATCACATCGACGCCGAGGCCGCGAAAACGCTCGGGGCTGTCGTTGGGTTCGATCGACTGGATGACTTTGCCTACCCGTTGCATCACGGCGGCAATGCTGACTTCGGGCGTGATAGGGGTAATGCCGAAGCGCTGCGCGTCGCGCATGGTGTGGGCGACTTTGGCGCTGTGTAAGAGAGTTTTGCTGGGGACGCAGCCGTAGTAGAGACAATCGCCGCCGAGTTTGTGTTTTTCCACCAGCGCGACTTTGGCCCCGATGCCGGAGCCGCCTGCCGCTACGACTAATCCGCCAGCGCCACCGCCGATGACGCAAATATCGAATTCAGTCGAGGCCAATTTCTTCTCCAGGTTATTCGTGCATTGCAGCGGAAATTCGCAGCAACGGATAAAACTTAGACGCGCAGAAATCTATTAACTTACAAAAAATCAGGGCTTACCAAAATTTCCACCAAGCCTTGTTTGCCTCGCTATAGCCGGACATATAGATGCTTTGCGGGAAATTTTTCTGCAGTACTTTTTTAGTGTCGTCGCGCAAGTCGGCCATGCCCAAGGTGTCGTAAGCG
>JAYVGF010000183.1:0-7081 GCA_043772415.1 Betaproteobacteria bacterium | reverse complement strand
CGCGTGGCCGTGGTCGGCTCCAGCGGCGCGGGCAAATCCACCTTGTCGCGCTTGCTGTTTCGCTTTTACGATATTAATGGCGGACGTATTCTCATCGATGGGCAAGGCATCCGCGACGTGACGCAACAATCGCTGCGCGCCGCCATCGGCATCGTGCCGCAGGATACGGTGTTATTCAACGACACGATTTATTACAACATCGCCTACGGCAACACCGATGCCACTCGCGAAGAAGTCATCGCCGCCGCCGAGTCGGCGCATATCCGCGAGTTCATTGAATCCTTGCCGGATCAATACGACACCATGGTGGGCGAGCGCGGATTGAAATTGTCCGGCGGTGAAAAACAGCGCGTCGCCATTGCCCGCACTATGTTAAAAAATCCGCGCATCCTGATTTTCGATGAAGCGACTTCGGCGTTGGATTCGAAAACGGAAAAAATTATCCAAGCCGAATTGCGCGAGATAGCCGCTAACCGCACGACGCTGGTGATCGCGCATCGCTTGTCCACCATCGTGGATGCAGATGAAATATTGGTCATGGAACATGGCCGCATCGTCGAGCGCGGCGGCCATCATGCTTTGTTGTTGAAGAATGGCACCTATGCGCAGATGTGGGCCTTGCAACAGGAGGAGGACGCGGAAACCGCGCCGCTGGTAGAAGAAATGCTGCCAGCGCACAAAATGGCGAGTTAGGACGCGATATAAGCACTTGATTATGCTTGTATTTTTATACTCCATCAGGTATTCTCTTACTTGCAATGGGTATTTGCTCTGATAGGCAAGCCGAAATTCATTTGGCAAACTGTGACTCAATTCATACTAGATAATAATCAACTAGATAAAATACGTACTTAAGATTCAGACGTAAAGTGCGAATAACAAGATCGCCAACCGGCTTGAACCGACTCCACTGCAGCACTGAATGATATTTATATAAGGGATGGCTGCTGTGAGATTTTCGCTTCTACTTTGTATCATGGTGTTGTTAAGCTTCATCGGCTCCCCCGAGAGCTATGCTTCTTCCATTCCGGGCGCGAAAAAAGCCAGCTATCACGGCAAAAAGTTTTATGCCAAAAAGAAACACGCGCGCAAAGGCTTGCGCAAAGCCTATTACGCCCCCGCCATTCCCGACGAAACCAGCGACGGTAAACCCAATTTGCATTCTGCTTCCGCCATCGTGCTGGACCAAATCAACGGCACCGAACTGTTCGGCAAAAATACCGACAACCTTCAACCGATAGCTTCCATCACCAAATTGATGACCGCGATGATCATACTCGACGGCAAGCAGGATATGGACGAATCGATTACGATTACCCATGACGATATCGATATCGTTAAAGGTTCGCATTCCAATTTACCTGTCGGCAGCGTATTGAAACGTACCGATATGCTGCGCCTGGCTCTGATGTCATCGGAAAACCGCGCTGCCAATGCATTGGCGCGTAACTATCCTGAAGGTAAAGCCGCCTTTGTGGCAAAAATGAACGAGCGCGCACAAGCATTGAAAATGGAACGCACACGTTTTACCGATGCCACAGGATTGATGAGCGACAATGTTTCCACGGTGAAAGACTTGGGGCGCATGGTAGATGCCGCTTATCGTTACGACTTAATCCGCGAGTACACCACAACGCCAGCTGTACAACTGACTTTTCCTGAGACGGGTTTATCGCGCGGCTTTATCAACACCAATCGTTTAATCAATAACAGCGAATGGCAAATTGGCTTGTCCAAAACCGGCTTTATCAAAGAAGCGGGGCAATGCCTGGTGATGCAAGCGCGCTTTAACGGCAAGCCGATGCTGATCGTGTTGCTGGATTCGTGGGGCAAGCTATCGCGCGTCGGCGACGCCACGCGTCTCAAGAAATGGATTGAAGGCCGTCGCTACGATTTAGCTATGGCCGCAAGCGATAAGGGCTAGTTTTTCCCGCCGTAGCCCAAAGTTTTACCGATTTCGTCCGCTGTATTTTTCACCTTTTCTGCCCAGGATTTATTCAGTCGATCCGTCGGCGCAGACACCGATATTCCCGCCACCAATAAACCTTCATCATTGCGTATGCCTGCGCCGATACACGCCACGCCGGTTTCCGCCTCTTCGTTGTCGTAAGCAATGCCTTGTTGTTTGACTGTTTCCAGCTCTTTCAGGAATTTCGCCGTGTCGGTAAGCGTGTTGCGCGTGTATTTCGGCAAGCCGGTGCGCTTGGCGTAGTCACGCGATTTTTCCACGCCGTCTTCCGCCAGAAAAATTTTACCGATCGACGTGATATGCAGTGGCGCGCGCGAACCATCGACTTGCACGATGCGCATCATGCCGCGATTGCCGATGGCGCGCTCGACATAGACGATTTCGTCATTCTGGCGCACGCTGAGATTAATGGTTTCGCCGATTTCCTGCTGTAGCACGCGCATAAACGGCAAGGCTTCATGGCGCACATTGAGGCGGGCCTTCACCACATTGCCGAGCTCAAGCAGATGGATGCCGAGGCGATAACTGCCCGCATCGACGCGCTCGGCAAGGCGGTTTTCCACCATGACAGCCAGAATTCGGTGCGCGGTGGAAGGATGCAAGCCGGTCGCTGCCGCAAGGGATTTAAGCGAAGTCGCATCGCGGCTGGCCGCCAGCGCATGCAACAAATTCATCATGCGGCCGATTACCTGGATGGAATTTTTTGGATCTTCTGTTGCCATGTTGAGATATGCCGGGGAAAATTGAATTTTACCGTAAGCCGCGCGACAGCAGTTTTTTTCCGGCAATGCAGTACGGCGTGCAGGATATAATGGCCTCTCCTGAAAGAGCTTAGAGCGGAATATTTATGCGAGTCGGATTGTTTGTCACCTGTCTGGTCGATATGATGCGCCCCGGCATCGGTTTCAGCGCCATCAAATTATTGGAGGCTGCCGGTTGTGATGTCGTGGTGCCCAAGACGCAAACTTGTTGCGGCCAGCCAGGCTATAACTCCGGCGATCGCAAAGCGGCGCGCGCGCTGGCGGAAAAAACGCTGATGGAATTTTCCTTGTTCGAATACATCGTCGCGCCGTCCGGCTCCTGCGCGGGAATGATCCGCACGCACTACGCCGATTTATTTCGCGACGAACCCGAGTTACTCAAGCAAGTGAATTCCATGGCGGCGCGAACTTATGAGCTGACCGACTTTCTGGTGAACGTGGCGAAAATTAAAAATGTGCCGGGAAAATTTGCCGGCACCATGACGTATCACGACTCCTGTTCAGGCTTGCGTGAGCTAGGTGTCAAGCAGCAGCCTAGAGAATTATTGAATAAAATCAATGAGTTACCTATTAAAGAAATGAAAGACTGCCAAACCTGTTGCGGCTTTGGCGGTACGTTTGCCGTGAAGTACGGCAATATTTCTACGGCGATGGTGGATGAAAAATGCGCCAACATCCGCGCCACTGGCGCGGACGCAGTCGTGTTGGGCGACCTCGGCTGTATGTTGAATATCGAAGGCCGCTTGCGTCGATTGGGCGACAATAAAACACAGGTGTTGCATGTGGCGGAAGTTCTCGCGGGCGAGATTTGAAGGATGAAGGATAAAGAATGAGGGATGAGGGATGAGGGATGAAGGATGAAGGATGAAGGATGAAGATTGAGGGATAAAAAAATGTAGGGTGCGCTCGCGCACCATAGCGCTATCCAACGCACTCATCTCTCGTATCAACCGTTTTGGTGCGCGAGCGCACCCTACGTATAGTTGAGACGGGAATATTAGCGGGAATAATCCCCTGTCATTCCGAGCATAGGGAGGAATCTGTTTTGGTTTTTGTTTTTCTCTGTGTCTCTGTGGTGAAAGTTTTTTTCAAGGTTTTTTCTGTGCCGCTGTGGTGAAAGATTTTTGTTAAAGGAAACACCATGCAAGTCCAATCCATGAATTTCAAAGCACGCGCCACCGAAAAATTGGCCGACGTGCGCCTGCAAGCGACGCTGAAAAAAGTCAAAGGCAACTTCATCGAGAAGCGCGCCAAGGCGATGACGCAACTCGATGATCTCGAAGCCACGCGCGATGCGGCCGTGGCGATACGTGACGGCGTATTGAATAACCTCGACGTATGGCTGGAAGCATTTGAAAAAAACGCGCAAGCGCGTGGTGCGACGGTGTATTGGGCGGAGGACGCCGAAGAAGTGAATCGCTTGGTGGTGGAGATTGCCAAGCGGCATGGCTGCAAAAAAGCCATCAAGGGTAAATCGATGGTGTCGGAAGAAACTGCGTTGAACGACGCGCTGACGGCAGCAGGCGTCACGCCGATCGAAACCGACTTGGGTGAATACGTGGTGCAGATTTCCAACTCTACGCCGTCGCACATCATCGCGCCCATCGTGCATTTGAGTAAAGAAGAGGTGTCGGAGTTGTTTGAAAAAGTGCATCACCTGCCGCGCAAAACCGATATCACCGAAATGACGCACGAAGCGCGCGGAATATTGCGCCCGCATTTTCTCGATGCCGAGATGGGCATTTCCGGCGGTAACTTTTTCATTGCCGAAACCGGTTCGGTCGCGCTGTTTTCCAACGAAGGCAATATCCGCATGAGCACCACCATGCCGAAAGTGCATGTCGCCATTAGCGGCATCGAAAAAGTCGTGCCGACGCTGGAAGATTTTTCCACGCTGGCGCGCCTGTTGCCGCGCTCGGCCACAGGACAATCTATTGCCAACTACGTGTCGCTGCTCACCGGTCCGCGCGCATCGGGCGAGTTGGATGGTCCGGAGCACATGTATTTTATTTTGGTCGATAACGGCCGTACCGGTCTGGTCGGCAGCGACATGCAAGAAATGCTGCGCTGTATCCGATGTGGCGCGTGCATGAATCATTGCCCGGTGTATCACCACATCGGCGGCCATGCTTATGGTTGGGTTTATCCCGGTCCGATGGGCTCGGTGTTGACGCCCGCGTACGTCGGTATCGAAAACGCGCTTGATTTACCCAACGCTTCGACTTTATGCGGCGAATGCCATGTGGTGTGCCCGGTAAAAATTCCGCTGCCCGATTTAATGCGCAAGCTGCGCGAAAAACAAGTGGATAAAAAATTACGCCCGACGCAGGAACGCATTGCGTTGAACGTGTGGAGTTGGGTCGCGCAGAGGCCAGCTTTGTATGGCTTCGCGACAAAAATCGCAATGCGCATAATGAAAAAAATGTCCAATCAAAACAATATGATATCAAGCTTGCCGTTTGGTAAAAGCTGGACTGCTGGGCGTGATTTTCCTGCGCCTGCCGGCAAAACTTTCCGCGAGTTGTATGCGCAAAAACCAGATAGCCAAAAGCCCATGCCTAAAGTAGCGGCGCAAAGATTATGAGCGCGCGCGAAAAAATTCTGGCGCGCGTTCGTGCCGCGCAAGGGCGCAGCGGTGTAGCGGCGCAAGCAGAACACGACGCCGTGCAAAAACAATTGGCGCAAAAAAATATCGGGCCAAGGCCGGTGCTGCACGGTGACGTAGTCGAACGCTTCAAAAAATTATCGACGGAAATGATCTGCACCTTGGCCGAAGTCGCCAACGAAAATGACGTGCCCGCCGCTTGCCGCGATTATTTGCAAAAAAATAATTTGCCTACATCAGGTGTTGCTTGGTCCGCGCTGAAACATCTGGATTGGAAAAGTGCAGGAATCGACGTGGAGTTTCGCCGCGCCAATGGCAATGACGGAATCGGCATCAGCGGCGTGTTCGCCGCCCTCGCCGAAACCGGTACGCTCATGTTGCTCTCCGGCCCCGACACCACTGCGTCCGTCACCCTCGTGCCGGAAACCCATATCGCCGTGTTACACAAAAACCGCATCGTGCCTTATATGGAAGACGCGTGGGCTTTACTCAGAAAAGAAAAAGATGCGCTTCCGCGCGCTGTGAATTTCGTTTCCGGTCCTTCACGCACCGCCGACATCGAACAAACCATCGTCCTCGGTGCGCATGGGCCGTATCGGGTGCATATTATTTTGGTCGGTTAATTTGCTGGCGATTCATACCACAACTACCTCTGCGATTTAGCCATCATTTGACGACGGCCGAAAAATGGCGTATGTTTTTTATACCTCGTTGGAAGAGGCCAACTTCGTTGCCAGACGAAGTAATCTAGTCAACGCAATGTTGACCGCAGGACTACACCACATTAACGATGTTCGGGATCGGGTTTCCTGAGGTCTGTCTATCAATCAACTACCCGCTTTTTTCTGTTGCTCCTATTCGTCTTCGTCGCGCAACGGCGCGTTGAGCCTATTGTTTTCAAGGAGGAAAAACCATGCAACTGACCACTCATTTTTTACAAAACAAAATTAATCCTGCATTACGCATGACTGCATCCGTCAATCGTGGCAGACGCGCCTTCATCGCCGTCGTCTTGATGCTGATATCCCTCGGTTTTTCAGCTGCGCCGTCGGCATGGGCTAAAGAAAGAAATGGCCAGCATTGGATCGGCACTTGGAGCGCCAGCCCGATGGCTTTCGATTCTGTGCCAGGTTCGATCGGCCCTAGTTTCAGCAACCAGACTTTGCGTCAGATCACTCACATCAGTATCGGCGGCGATCAGGTGCGCGTGCGTTTATCCAATGCTTATGGCAAAGACCCGTTGGTCATCGGTGCTGCGCACATTGCTCTGCATGGCGGCGGTGCCTCTATTGTGAGTGGGTCAGATAGGGCGCTTAGTTTTCGCGGTCAGGCTTCCGTCACGATTCCGGCCGGTGCTTTGGTGCTAAGTGATCCGGTTCAGCTTAATCTGCCTGCGCTCGCTGATCTTGCGGTGAGTATTTATGTGCCGGACAAAACAGGGCCAGCCACTTGGCATCAGTTAGGCATGCAGACAACTTATATTTCGCCAGTGGGAAACTATGCGGGGGACGCCACTATGCCCGTTGCTGCTACCGAACCATCCCGCTTCTGGTTGGCGGCGGTGGAAGTGATGGCGTCGCGTAAAGTAGGTGCGGTGGTTACTATCGGTGACTCAATCACCGATGGCTATAGTTCGACGCCTGATACTAATCAGCGTTGGCCGGATATTTTCTCACAAAGGCTGAATGCGAATAAAAAGCGCGGCAAGATGGCAGTATTGAATCAGGGCATCAGCGGTAACCGTGT
>JAYVGF010000182.1:0-14463 GCA_043772415.1 Betaproteobacteria bacterium | reverse complement strand
TTGAGTTGCGCGGCGATAATTCGCTGCCGTTTACTACACTATATATAGGAGCCGGCGCGGGCTCGCAATTGCAAGCGGATGTGAAGCGGGCGGTGAATCAATCTTCAGTTACACGCGTAACCGACAAGCCTGCAGATGCAGAAGCGCAGTTGCAACTGACGTCGGAACAAAAAGAAAAAATCATCGTGGCGTTGAATAGCGCGGGTCGTGTGCGCGAATTCCAGTTGCGTTATACGGTGAAGTATCAATTAGTCGATGCAGCGAAAAAAGAATTGATCGCGCCGAGCGAGTTAGTGTTAAGCCGCACCGTGTCGTACAGCGAAGCGCAAGTATTGGCAAAAGAGCAGGAAGAAACTTTGCTCTACCGCGATATGCAGCAGGATGCCGCGCAACAAATATTACGGCGTATTTCTTTGGTGAAGCGTTGATGCGTATTCCGTCTGAACAATTAGGCTCGCAACTGTCGCGCAAACTGTCGCCGCTCTATGTGGTGTTTGGCGCCGAGCCCTTGCTGACGCTGGAAGCGGCGGATCGCATCCGCGCCGCCGCGCGCAAACAAGGCTACAGCGAGCGTGAAGTGTTGACGGCCGAACCTGGATTTAACTGGAGTTCACTCAACCTGAGCGCGAATAGTTTTTCCTTGTTCGCCTCCAAGAGAATCCTTGAGTTGCGTATTCTTTCCGGCAAACCCGGCGTCGAAGGTGCGGAAGCCGTAGTGAGGTTTTGCCAGCGTTTGCCTGACGACACGATCTGTCTGGTGAGCCTGCCCGAGCTGGACCGCACGCAGCAAGGCAGCAAATGGTTTTCCGCGCTGGAAGCGGCAGGCGTGGCGGTTGAAGCGAAAGAAGTATTGCGAGCGCAGTTGCCCATGTGGCTCGGTGAGCGACTCGCCTTGCAAAAACAACAATGCGATAAAGAAACCTTGCAATGGCTGACCGAACGCGTCGAAGGCAATTTACTCGCGGCCTATCAAGAAGTACAGAAATTGGCGCTGCTGTTTCCGGAGGGTAAACTGGACGGAGATGCAGTACGCGAGGCGGTGCTCGACGTATCGCGCTATGATGTATGGAAGCTGGGTGAAGCGCTGCTGGCGCGTGATATTCCGCGCCTGACGCGCATGTTGGAAGGTTTGCAGGGTGAAGGCACTGCGCCGCCGCTGGTGTTGTGGGCGATTACCGAAGAAATTCGTGCGCTGCTCAAAGTCAGCGAAGGTTTGCAAGCCGGTCGGCAATTGGCGCAACTGCTGCGTGATGCGCGCGTGTGGGGCGCACGGCAGAACCTGATGGAAAAAGCCGCACGTAATGCCGACCCGAAACAGATGAAGGTGGCCCTGTCGCAAGCTGCGCAAACCGACAAGCTGATTAAAGGTTTGCGCCGCGGCGATGTGTGGGATGAATTGTTGCAGTTGGCATTACTGGCAGCGGGTAAGCCTGCACTAAAACCAATGACGGTGTAAAGATGGACATGAAGCTCGATATCAAATTGTATATGAAACAAGTGGGCGAGCAGGCTCGCGTGGCTTCGCGCGTCATCGCCCGCACCAGCACAGCGGCAAAAAATACCGCGTTGCTGGAAATGGCCAAAGCCATCCGCGCTGACGCAGCGAATCTTATCGCGGCTAACGCCAAGGATTTAATCGCCGCGCGCGATAAGGGTTTGGACGAAGCCATGGTCGATAGGCTCAAGTTGGATGCGAAAGCGATAGCGTCTATGGCCGAGGGGCTGGAACAAATCGCCGCCTTGCCTGATCCCATCGGTGAAATTTCCGATTTGAAATATCGACCCAGCGGTATTCAAGTGGGCAAAATGCGCGTGCCGCTCGGCGTCATCGGCATCATCTACGAATCGCGTCCTAATGTGACCGCCGACGCAGCGGGACTATGTCTCAAGTCGGGCAACGCGTGTATTTTGCGCGGCGGTTCGGAAGCGCTGTATTCCAATCAGGCCGTCGCCGCTTGCGTGCATAAAGGTTTGCGTGCAGCCGGTTTGCCGGCAGACGCGGTGCAGGTGTTAGAAACGACTGATCGCGCGGCAGTAGGTGAATTGATTACCATGAATAAATATGTCGATGTGATTGTGCCGCGTGGCGGCAAGGGTTTGATCGAGCGCATCAGCAACGACGCGCGCATCCCGGTGATCAAGCATCTGGATGGAGTGTGTCATGTGTATATCGACTCCAAAGCCGATCTCGACAAGGCCATAAAGATTGCCGACAACGCCAAGACCCAACGTTACGGTACCTGCAACACCATGGAAACTTTGTTAATACACGAAAAGGTCGCATCACTGGTGTTGCCGCCGCTGGCGCAAATTTATCTGGATAAAAAAGTCGAACTGCGCGGCGATGCCGAAGCGCGCCATTTAGTGCCGCAAATGAAAGCGGCGACGGAAGAAGATTGGTACGCAGAATATCTTGCGCCGATACTCGCCGTGCGCGTAGTGAAAAATTTCGATGAAGCGATTGCACACATCGCCCAATACGGCTCGGCGCATACTGATGCCATTGTCACTGAAGATTACACACGCGCCATGCGTTTTTTGCGCGAAGTGGATTCGTCCAGCGTGATGGTCAATGCTTCGACGCGTTTTGCTGACGGCTTTGAATACGGCCTCGGCGCCGAAATCGGTATTTCCACCGACAAGTTGCACGCGCGCGGGCCAGTCGGGCTGGAAGGTCTCACTTCGTTGAAATATATCGTGCTCGGCAGCGGGCAGATACGCTCTTGAAAAGCCTAACGTTTTGACGCCAACTTCTATCGGCATACTCGGCGGCACTTTTGATCCGATACACTTCGGCCATTTGCGCTTGGCAGAAGAAATGGCGGCGCAGTTCAAGCTCGAGCAAATCCGCTTTATTCCTGCAGGTAAGCCGTGGCAACGCAGTGTGCCGCGCGCATCCGGTGAGCAGCGTCTTGCCATGGTGCAGGCGGCCATAGCGGGCAATGCAAAAATTGTCGCCGATGCACGCGAAGTCAAGCGCGATAAGGCAAGCTATACCGTCGATACGCTGATGGAAATGCGCGAGGAGTTTGGCAAAACGGCGCCGATGGCCTTGGCCTTGGGCATGGATGCGTTTATTGGCTTGCACACTTGGCATCGCTGGCAGGATTTGCTGGCCTTGACGCATATTGTGATTGCGACCCGGCCGGGCGCGCCGCTTGAGATGGAAAAGTTGTCAGACGATTTGCGTACCGAGTATCAAAAGCGTCTCAGCAATAATTCCACGTTGTTACTGGCTTCACCCGCCGGACATATTTTTTCCCTGGCGATGACGCCGCTGGATATTTCCGCCACGCGCATCCGCGCCAGCCTTGCGGCCGGCCGTTCCGCGCGTTATCTTATTCCCGATACGGTGGTGCAATATATAGAACAGCACCATTTGTATCGGGCTTCCTGATTTACTTTTAGATTGAAAAAATGATGACCCCTGTAAAATTGAAAAAAATCGCCGTTGACGCCCTCGAAGATATCAAAGCCAAAGATATCAAAGTCATGGACGTTAAACATTTATCCACTTTGTTCGACTATATTATTGTCGCCAGCGCCGACTCCTCGCGCCAGACCAAGGCTTTGGCAAATAATGTCGTCGTAAAAGTAAAGCAAGCGGGCGGACACGTGCTCAGCACCGAAGGTGAAGAAACCGGCGAATGGGTGCTGGTCGATTGCGGTGACGTGATTGTGCATGTGATGCATCCGACCGCGCGCGCTTATTACAACCTGGAAGAATTATGGGATCAGCCCTTGCCGCGTTCACGCAAGAAACTGGCTGAGGCAGAAGACGAAGACGACGATGAAGAAGGGGAAGTTGACGTCAAGAAAAGCCCGGCTAAAAAAATCACCGCTAAAAAAGCGGCTGAAAAAGAAGTAGAAGCAATCGAAGAAAAAATTGCCGTCACCAGAAAAAAAGCGACAGCCAAAAAACCCGTTGCTAAAAAGAAAGTGGCGAAAAAAGTTGTCGCTAAAAAAGTTGTCGTGAAAAAAGTCACGGCAAAAAAACCGGCATCCAAGACCCGCACGGTGACAAAAACCGCGGTGAAAAAAACCACGGCGAAAAAATCCGTCGCCAAGAAAGTGGCCAAAAAAGTCTGACGTCGTGAAATTGACCATCGTCGCCGTCGGTAACAAAATGCCCGACTGGGTGGAGGCGGCGTTCGCCGATTATGTCAAGCGCATGCCGCCGCATATGCGCGTCGAGCTGAAAGAAATCAAAGCGGAAAAACGCGATGGCGGAAAAACCGCGGCGCAAATAATGGAAGCGGAAAAAATCCGCATCGAAGCCGCGCTATCCGACGGCGTAATGTTGATAGCGATGGACGAACGTGGTGCGCAGATTTCCAGTATGCAATTGGCCGACTGGATGCGTGACTGGCAAGATGGAGGGCGCGATGTCGCGCTGGTCATTGGCGGTGCAGATGGTTTGCACGAAAGCTTGCGCCAGCGCGCACACAAAACGCTCGCGCTGTCGCACCTCACTTTGCCGCACGGCTTGGCGCGTGTATTGTTAGCCGAACAACTGTATCGCGCGTATTCGATTACCCAAAATCATCCTTACCATCGCGAATAAATATTTAATATAATCAAATACTTATGACAGACAAGCTGGATGATCATTTAAGGACATTTGTAAACTCCAAAGCCGGCATGGCGAAAATGTCGCAGCGAATTTATCTCGCCTCGCGTAGTCCGCGTCGGCGTGAATTGCTGAAACAAATCGGCTTGCCATTCGAGTTGCTGATGTTCCGCGAACAAGCGCCACGCAGCCCGGACGTAGATGAAACGCCCTTGATCGGCGAAGCGCCCGACGACTATGTGCAGCGCATCGCGCGAACCAAAGTAGTCATCGCTGCGCGTTTGGTATTGGAACGCAATTTGCCTTGGCATAATGTTTTGTCCGCTGATACGACCGTCGCCATAGACGATAAAATTCTCGCTAAACCGGCTGACAATAATGAAGCGATGACGATGCTGCGCGAGTTGTCGGGCAAAACGCATGATGTACACACCGCCATCGCCATGACCGACGGCAATCTGATCGAAGTCGCGTTGAGTTCCAGCCGCGTGACCTTCGGCGAATTAAGCGATGAAGAAATCAAAGCTTACGTTATGTCCGGCGAATCGCTCGACAAGGCGGGTGGTTACGCGATACAAGGCCGCGCGGCGGCGTTCATCAGCCGGCTCGAAGGCAGTTATTCCGGCGTAGTGGGTTTGCCCTTATATGAAACCGCGAAGATGGTGCAACGCTTCGTGCGCTAAAATTTTTTTGATTGGTCAACAAGAATGAACGAACAAATCCTGATCAATGTGACGCCGCAGGAAACCCGCGTCGCCGTCATGCAGCAGGGCGTGGTGCAGGAACTACACGTTGAGCGCACCTCCAGTCGCGGTCTAGTGGGCAATATTTATCTCGGCAAAGTCGCGCGCGTATTGCCCGGCATGCAGTCGGCGTTTATCGATGTGGGTTTATCGCGCGCCGCATTTTTGCATGTGGCCGACATCTGGGTGCCGCGCGAAAACGGCGAAACCACGCGTCCGACGGAATTCAAACCGATAGAAAAGATGCTCTCTGACGGACAATCCTTGTTGGTGCAAGTGGTGAAAGACCCGCTCGGCAGTAAAGGCGCACGGCTCTCGACGCAGATCGGCATTGCTGGACGCTATCTGGTGTATTTGCCGCAGGAATGCCACATCGGTATTTCGCAGCGCATCGAGAGTGAGGCGGAGCGCGAAATTTTACGCAGCAAGCTGCAACACCTGATACCCGCCGACGAAAGCGGCGGTTACATCGTGCGCACCGTGGCGGAAACCGCCAGCGACGAAGAGCTGGCCGCCGACATCGCCTATTTGCGCAAACTTTGGACTGGCATCCGCGAGGCAGCCATGACGGCGGCACAAGAAACCTTGCTGTATCAAGACTTGAGTCTCAGCCAGCGTGTGCTGCGCGATTTTGTCCATGCCGACACCGAGCGCATCATTATCGATTCGCGCGAAAATTTTCAGAAGCTGTCCGAGTTTGCGCAAAAATATACCCAACAAGCCTCGACCGTGTTGGAGCACTACACCGGCGAACGGCCGCTGTTCGATTTGTTCGGCGTGGAAGAAGAAATCGAGAAAGCTTTATCCAAGCGCGTCGATCTCAAATCCGGCGGCTATTTGATTATCGACCAGACTGAAGCCCTGACGACAGTCGATGTGAACACCGGCGGTTTCGTCGGCGGCAGAAATTTTGACGACACCATATTCCGCACCAACCTCGAAGCCTCGCAAGCCATCGCGCGCCAACTCAGGTTGCGCAATCTCGGCGGCATTATCATTGTCGATTTTATTGACATGGATAACGAGGAACACAAAAAAGCCGTACTGGCCGAATTCAACAAGGCCCTTGCCAATGATCGCACGCGTATTACGCTGAACGGTTTTTCGCCGCTGGGTTTGCTCGAGATGACGCGCAAGCGCACGCGCGAATCGCTGGCGCATATTTTATGCGAGCCGTGCGAGACGTGCAAAGGGCGCGGCCAACTCAAAACACCGCAAACCGTTTGTTACGAAATCCTGCGCGAGCTGTTGCGCTCCGCGCGTCAATTCGACACGCGTGAATATCGTATTCTTGCGTCGCAAAAAGTCATCGATCGTTTTCTCGATGAAGAAGCGCAGAACCTCACCATGCTGTCCGACTTTATCGGTAAACCGATTTCTCTTCAGATTGAGAACGCCTACTCGCAGGAAAACTACGACGTGGTGTTAATGTAAGTATTTGATTTAATTGGATATTTTATAAGAGGTGATGGTGGATGCTTCTTCGATTAATCTGAAATCCAAGCAAGCAATCACCAGCGTCAGCACCCTCGACGGCATGTGGCGCGAACGCGCCCGACTCACGCCGAATAAAATTTCGCACGTCGATTACCTTCCCAAAACGCAACTGCGGCGCGAATTTACGTGGGCGCAAATGTTGGTACAGACCGCACGCTGGCAAGCGGCGCTGCGTAAGGAAAATCTGCAAGCGGGTGATCGCGTCGCCATCATGTTACGCAACTGCATCGAATGGCCCTTGTACGATCAGGCGGCGCTCGCGTTGGGCTTGGTCGTGGTGCCTTTATATACCGTCGATCGCGCTGAAAACATCGCCTACATACTCAATGATGCTGGCGTAAAAATTTTAATACTGGAAACGCCGGAGCAATGGAAGCAACTCGCCGCGCTGGATACCAAGCTGGAAACTTTGCAACGCGTGCTGATGTTACGCCCGGACGAAACGCCGATGGCGGATGCGCGCGTGGTGGCGGTGGAGAACTGGTTGCCGCAAGGCGAGCACGCCATGCAACATGTGGCTGACGACGGCAATCGTCTCGCTACGATTGTTTATACCTCCGGCACTACCGGTAAGCCCAAAGGCGTGATGCTGACGCACGATAATATTTTGTCCAACATCAAAGCGCTGCTGGCCTGCATCGATATTTATCCGACCGACGACATCTTGTCGTTCCTGCCGCTGTCGCATATGTTCGAGCGCACGGTTGGTTATTACGTGCCGGTGATGCAAGGCGTGAAAACCACTTACTCGCGCTCGGTGCAATTGCTCGCCGATGATTTACTCAATGAGCGGCCGAATATCCTGATCGCTGTGCCGCGCATCTTCGAATTGATCCAGACGAAAATTAATGCCCAACTGCAAACACGCAAACCGTGGCAGCAAAAATTATTCGCTTTTGCCGTGGAAACCGGTTGGAAAAGATTTGAATGGCAACAAGGGCGCAGCGGATGGCATCCGTCTTTTTTGCTGTGGCCCGTTCTTGATCATCTGGTCGCCAAGCCGGTACGGGCGCGGTTCGGCGGGCGCTTACGCTTTGCTGCCAGCGGCGGCGCGGCCTTGTCGCCCTCAATCGCGAAAACTTTTATCGCGCTCGGCATACCTATCCTGCAAGGTTACGGCATGACTGAATGCAGCCCGGTGTTGGCCTTCAACGCACCGGCAGATAATTTGCCATCGAGTGTTGGTCACATGCTGCCCGGTATAGAACACCGGCTTGGTCTCGGCGACGAACTGCAAGTTAAAGGCCCGAATATCATGCAAGGCTATTGGAACCAAACGCAAGCCACGCGCGATATTTTCACCAAAGACGGCTGGCTCAAAACCGGCGACGTGGTGCGCGTCGATGCCAGTGGCCACATCACCATTACCGGCCGTTCGAAAGATATTATTGTGTTATCCAACGGCGAAAAAGTACCGCCGAGCGATATGGAAATGTCCATCATGCGCGATACCTTGTTTGATCAAGTGATGATCATCGGCGAAGGCAAGGCATTTCTTTCCATGCTCGGTGTGTTGAACCGCGAACAGTGGAAACACTTAGCAACGGAAGCAAAACTGGATGCCGAAAATATTCAGGCGGCGGAAAAAATAATACTCAAGCGCGTCGCTGCGCAAATCAAAAATTTCCCCGGCTATGCGCAAATCCGCCGTGGTATGTTTACCCTGGAACCTTGGAGCGTGGAAAATGGTTTGCTCACGCCCACGCTGAAAATTCGCCGCCCGCAAGTGGTGGCGAGCCGCGCTAAAGAGATCCATTCCATTTACGAATCCTTACATTAAGCAGCCCATTTGCAAAAGGCGGGTAGGGGGATTTCACTGGTTGTTGAATCATCATAAATCCCCCTTTTTCAAAGGGAGTAGTCCATGCAGTTGGGGCGTTCTTGATGTTTGAAACTTGAAAAGCGCAGCTTGGGTGGCACTGTGCATTTCTGTTATGCTTTTTGTTTAACCGCGCGATGTGATCTACATGAATGCTACCGAAGTCAGCCTTCCCGATAAACAACCGACTTTGCGCGTGGTCACCATGCCGTCGGATACCAATGTGTTGGGCAATATATTCGGCGGCTGGGTCATGTCGCAAGTGGATATCGCCGCCAGCATCCCCGCCATCCAACGCGCGCGTGGACGGGTGGCGACGGTGGCAGTCAATTCATTTGTCTTTAAGCATCCGATTTTCGTGGGTGATCTGGTGAGTTTTTATGCCGACGTGATTAACGTCGGGCGCACCTCGATCACCGTGAATGTTGAAGTATTTGCGCAGCGCTCGAAAAAACAATTAGTCGAAGTGGTGCGCGTGACAGAAGCGACACTCACGTTTGTTGCGCTAAACGATGCTCAACAACCGCGTGAAGTTCCGCCGGAATAAATTCAGGCGTTAACATTTATATAGTGTAAGTATTTGATTATAAAGGATTTTTATGGATAGCAAAAATTTCGTAGTGCGTAAGGTAGCGGTGCTCGGCGCTGGCGTAATGGGCGCGCAAATCGCTGCGCATCTGGTCAATGCCAATATCGAAGCCATCTTGTTCGACTTGCCGGCCAAGGAAGGTGACAAGAACGGGGTGATCAAAAAAGCGATTGATAACCTGACGAAAATCGATCCAGCGCCGCTATCGCTGAAATCGCGCGCGTCATTTATCCAGGCCGCGAATTACGAAGAGCATTTACCTTTGCTCAAGGATTGCGATTTGATTATCGAAGCGATTTCCGAGCGCATGGATTGGAAGCATGACCTGTACCGCAAAGTCGCGCCGCACCTGAACGACCACGCGATTTTCGCTTCCAATACGTCGGGTTTGTCGATTACCAAGTTGTCCGAAGTGATGCCGGATAATTTCAAGCGGCGTTTTTGCGGCATCCATTTTTTCAATCCGCCGCGCTATATGAAACTGGTTGAGTTGATCGCCACGCCGAGCACCGACGGAAAAATCCTCGACGACCTGGAAACTTTTCTCACCACCCATTTAGGCAAAGGCGTCATCCGCGCCAAAGACACGCCCAATTTTATCGCCAACCGCGTCGGTATTTTTTCCATGCTGGCGACCATGCATCACGCGGGCAAATTCAATTTGGGTTTTGACGAGGTCGATGCCATCACCGGCCCGTTGATCGGCCGCGCCAAAAGCGCGACCTTCCGCACCGCCGACGTGGTGGGTCTCGATACCATGGCGCATGTGATCAAAACCATGCAAGACACACTGCCGAATGATCCGTGGCATAGATATTATGCGCCGCCGCCTTACCTTTCTGCGCTGGTCGCCAAGGGCGCGTTGGGTGCGAAAACCAAGGCCGGATTTTTTACCAAAAAAGGTAAAGACATATTGGTGCTCGATGTGGCCAAGCAAGATTATGTCGCTTCAACCGGTGTCGCCGCCGACGAAGTGAAAAAAATCCTGCGTAATAAAAATCCGGGGGAACGCTTCAAGTTGCTACGCGAAAGCACGCATCCGCAGGCGCAGTTCCTTTGGTCGTGTTACCGCGATTTGTTCCATTACGCCGCCGTGCATTTACAAAACATCGCCGACAATGCGCGCGATTTGGATCTTGCAATACGCTGGGGCTTTGGCTACAAGGCCGGCCCGTTCGAAACCTGGCAAGCCGCCGGTTGGGAACAAGTGGCGAAATGGATCGCGGAGGATATCGCCGCGGGCAAAGCCATGACCAACACGCCCTTGCCGGCATGGGTGATGGAGAATGGCCGCACTGGCGTGCATACCCCGAATGGTTCATTCTCACCCGCCACGCATTCGCTCAAACCGCGTTCGACTTTGCCGGTGTATAAGCGCCAGCTATTTCCCGAAACGGTGTTGAGCGAAGGTGCGCATCCCGGTACCACTATTTATGAAAACGACGGGGTGCGCATGTGGCACACCGGCGACAATATGCCTATCGTCAGCTTCAAATCCAAGATGCACGCGGTGAGCGAAGATGTGCTGGACGGTTTGTTGCATTCGATAGATTTGGCCGAGAAAAATTTCGACTCCTTGATCATCTGGCAACCCGAGCCGCCATTCAGCGTCGGGGCGGATTTATCCAAAGCCGTCGATGCCTTGATGGCCGGCGCAGGTTTTGAAGTCATCGAACAAGTCGTCGCGAAATTTCAGCAAGCCAGTCAGCGGTTGCGTTACTCGTTGATACCGACCGTCGCGGCAGTGGATGGCATGGCGCTCGGCGGCGGTTGCGAATTCCCCATGCATTGCGACCGCACCGTCGCGACTATGGAAACCTATATGGGTCTCGTGGAAGTCGGCGTCGGTTTGTTGCCCGCGGGCGGCGGCTGCAAGGAGATGGCGATGCGCGCGGCGAAAGAAGCCAAAGGCGGCGAGATCATGCCTTTCCTGTCGGCGTATTTCAAAAACCTCGCCATGGGCGAAGTGTCCAAGAGCGCGGAAATGGCGCGCGACATGGGCTTTTTGCGCGCCAGTGATGTCATCGTGATGAACGCCAATGAGCTGTTGCATATCGCAAAACAACAAGCGCGCGCGCTGGCGGAATCCGGTTATCGTCCGCCCTTACCGGCCAACGAAATTCCGGTCGTCGGAAAGACAGGTCTAGGCACCATCAAAATGATGCTGGTGAATATGCGTGACGGCGGCTTTATTTCCAGCCACGATTTTCTTATTTCATCGCACATCGCCGAGATCATGTGCGGCGGCGAAGTCGAAGCTGGCAGCCTGGTGAACGAAAAATGGTTGCTGGATATGGAGCGTAAATATTTTATCGAGCTGGGCAAAAATCCGCTCACGCAGGCGCGTATCGGTGCAATGTTGGAAACCGGCAAGCCACTGCGTAATTAAATCCTGGAGAACATCATGAGCAAACAAATTCAAGAAGCCTACATCGTCGCTGCAGTCCGCACACCTGTGGGCAAAGCGCCGCGCGGCATGTTCCGCAACACGCGTCCCGACGATTTATTGGCTTTCGTATTGCGCGGCGCGTTGGCGCAAGTGCCGAGCCTCGACCCCAAAGCCATCGGCGACGTGATCGTCGGTTGCGCCATACCGGAAGCGGAGCAGGGCATGAACGTGGCGCGTATCGGCGTGTTGCTGGCGCATCTGCCCAACACCATTGCTGGCGTGACGGTGAATCGCTTTTGCGCATCGGGTTTGACGGCGATTTCTATGGCGGCAGATCGTATTCGCACCGGCGCGGAAGATGTGGTGATTGCGGCGGGAACCGAAACCATGAGCCTGATCCCGATGGGTGGGCACAAGCTGGCGATTAACCACAGCATCTTCGCCAAAGAAGAAGATTACGGCATCGCTTACGGCATGGGTTTAACGGCGGAGAAGGTCGCGGAAAAATGGAAAGTCAGCCGCGAAGCGCAGGATGAATTCGCTTTGCAAAGTCACAAGAAAGCGACAGCGGCGATCCAGTCCGGCGCATTCAAAGATGAAATTTTGCCGTTCACACTGAACGAAAATTTCCCTGATTTGAGTAGCGGCAAAGTAGTGAATAAACAACGCGTGGTCGATACCGACGAAGGCCCGCGTCCCGATTCCTCGCTCGAAGGCCTGGCAAAATTGCGCCCGGTGTTCGCCGCCAAAGGCTCGGTTACCGCCGGAAATAGTTCACAAACCAGCGACGGTGCAGGCGCCGTCATCCTGGTGAGCGAAAGGGCGTTAAAGCAATACGGCTTGACGCCGCTGGCGAAATTCGTCGGTTTTTCCGTGGCCGGTGTGCCGCCGGATATCATGGGGATAGGCCCCGCAGTGGCGATACCAAAAGTATTAGCACAAGCCGGATTAAAATTATCCGACATGGGCTGGATAGAATTGAACGAAGCGTTTGCCGCGCAATCTTTGGCGGTGATGCAGGAGCTGGATATGAACCCGGCGGTAATCAACCCGCTCGGCGGCGCGATTGCGCTGGGTCACCCGCTCGGCGCAACCGGCGCAGTGCGCGCCGCGACTATTGTGCATGGCCTGCGTCGTAGCAAGCAGAAGTACGGCATGGTGACGATGTGTATCGGTACGGGGATGGGTGCAGCAGGTATTTTTGAGGCTATGTAATTTTTAGTAACTATTTGAGAGGTATGCGATGAAAAAAATGATGGTGTCTTTATTTGCGCTGGGCCTATTTGCATCAGTTAATGTTTTTGCTTTGGACGTATCCGGCACCAATGTGCCGGACAAAGCCACCGTTGAAGGCACCGAGCTGTCGCTCAACGGCGCGGGTATGCGCAGCAAATTTATGTTCAAAGTATATGTCGCCTCACTGTACACCACGGCGAAAAAAACCTCGGCGGAAGATGTATTGTCGGATGCCGGCGCCAAGCGTATGCAGTTAAATATTCGCCGCGAATTGTCGGTTGAACAATTATTGGAAGCTTTGAATGAAGGACTCAAAGCCAACAACACCCCGGCAGAATTGGCGGCGCTGGAAGCGCGCCTGAAAGAATTTGACGGCATTATGACCAACGTCGGCAAGGCCTCACCCGGTAATGTTATCGTTCTCGATTACATCCCCGGCACCGGTACGCGCGTCCAGCTTAACGGCCAAACCAAGGGCACTATCGCGGGTGAAGATTTCAACAAGGCCTTGCTCAAAATCTGGCTCGGCCCCGAAGCCGTGCAGGCCAGCCTGAAAAAAGCCCTGTTGGGTAATTAACCCCCTATCGCCAGCGTTGCTGGCGCAGCCGGAAATATCGCGTTACCATTACTGGGAATCATTTCCCGGCGCATGCATTGAATTCCAATCCCACCACCACCAGTGTTGACGCAGAGCAGGCTTCCCCGGAAAGCCTGCAACTTGCGCGCATCCCCCTGCGGCGCATAGGCCGCGGCCAAGGCTTGCCCAGCGGCCAGGCGCATCATCTGGTGCAGGACGCGCAGGGTATTTTCTGGATCGCCACCCCCGGCGGCCTCGCCAGTTACGACGGTTCATCGGTTAGGACTTTTTCGCGTAAAGATGGTTTGGCTACGCAAGGCTTGCGCACTTTGGCCGTCACGCCCGACGGCCGCGTGTGGGTGGGTTCCGACGTGGGTTTGGATATCGTCGAGCCGGATGGCCGTATTCATCCGCTCGTGCCGGATTGGGGCTATGGCCTGGTGGAGCAAATAGCCGTGGGCAAAGATGGCGTGTGGCTAGGTACCGCGCGCGGCCTGGTCAAGTGCGATGCGAATAACCAATTATTCCGTGCCGATGATTTCCGCCTTGCCAATGCCTTGGTTACCGGACTGGAATTCGATAGAGAAGGCCGCTTGTGGGCGGCTGGCCCGCAGTTCGGCCTGCTCTTTCGTGAGAACGATCTCTGGCGCTCGCCGGAAAATTGGGATTGGACCAAGGCGGGCTCGGTGCAAACTATCGCGCGCGGGCCCGATAACACCTTACTGGTCGGGGGCGAGAGTGGCATATTGCAAATACGCGCAGACGGATCCTTGGTCAGAAATTTTCTGCCGGAAAAGCCGCTCGGTGCGGTGACGGCATTATTGTGGGCCGATGACTTGTTGTGGGCCGGAGTCGGCAGCCAGTTCATGCGCTTTAAGGCGGAAGAAAAAGACTGGCGCATCCTGGATATGGTGTTGCCGGACAATATTATCAACGCATTGTGCGCCGATCATCACGGCAACATCTGGGGTGCCAGCGACACCAGCGGCGTGTTCAAGATCAGCGCGCTGCGCCATGCGGTGCGCCGCCCTCGCCTGGATTCC
>JAYVGF010000181.1:0-1962 GCA_043772415.1 Betaproteobacteria bacterium | reverse complement strand
TGGCAATCCTCCCGCGTTTTCTGCGTGTTACAATCCTGTCGCCTTGGTGAATACATGATCATGACCACTCTGTTAAAAAAAATTACCGTTTCGCTATTTGCATTGCTGCTGACGAGCACCGCTGCTTTTGCGGGCAACTTCGCCGTGTCACCGATCCGCCTGGATTTTGATCGCACGACCAAAACCGGCGTGATCGCCGTCACCAATGACGACGAAGACAAACTGCAAATTCAAATGAAAGCCTTCGAGTGGACACAAGACGCCGACGGCAAGGATAAATACGAAGAAACCGACGACTTGATTTTTTTCCCCAGAATCGCGACGGTAGAAAAAGGCGAGCAGCGCCTGCTGCGCACCAGTTACAAAATTCCTGCGACCGATAAGCAAAAAACTTATCGTTTGTTTATTGAAGAAATTCCCGGCCCGCAAAAGACGCCGGTGCAAGGCGCGCAAATCGCCGTGGCGGTGCGTTTCGGCGTACCGATTTTCCTCAAGCCGCTGAAAGAAGAAGTCAAAGGCGAAGTGGAAAGCGTGAAGTACGCCGACGGCAAGCTGAACGTCAAAATCAAGAATGCCGGCAACACCCATTTTTTCATCAACAACATCCAGCTAAAGTCCGGCGAGAAAATCGCTGATGATATCAAAGGCTGGTATTTGCTCAACGGCGCTACGCGTACTTATAGTTTCCCTATGACGCCGCAAGCATGCAGCGCCTTGGGCAAAGCTGACATCGTAGTGAAAACCGATATTGTGGAATTCACCCGCCCTCTCGATGCCGCTGTCGCGTGTGCGCCTTAATGTTTTTGCGCTTTTGCGCTCTGCAATCCTGGCTCTCATTGTTTTCTCGGCGCTTCACGCCGCTGCCGCACCGCCTTTAGTCCCCGGTGCATCCAACGCCGTCATCTCCATCAACCTCAACAGCGAGCCCAAGGGCGAATACGTCGTCTGGGTCACGGCGGAGGGAAAATATTTAGTCAGAGTCAGCGATCTGATTGCCATCGGCATCAAAAATCCGCTTGGCGACAAAATCGATATTGATGGTGAAGCCTATCTCGCTTTGCAATCACTGCAAAAAGCCACCGTGAAGCTGGACGAAAAAACCCAATCATTCGATATTCAATCCGCACCGGAAACGCTGGGCAAACAGGCCATCGACCTGCTGCCGAAAAACCATGCGAATACTTTGATTCCGAAAAACGATAGCCTGTTTTTGAATTACCGCGCCGACTTCAGCGGCGGCAGTCAGGCAGAGAAAACCTTTACCCTGCTGCATGAATTCGGCATGTGGCGCGGCGATTATTTATTCCTCACCGACGGCGGTTATACCGCCGCGAAAAGTAACAAACAATTCGTGCGCAATATGAGCAGCATGGTGTATGACAAGCGCGAATTATTTCAGCGCAATATCGTCGGCGATTTTTTTACTACCACGGGCGAATTCGGCAGCGTGTTGAATCTCGGGGGGCTCAATATCGCCAAGCTGTATTCGCAGCAACCGAATTTTGTAAAGCATCCGATGGCGAATTTTATCGGCAGCACGACCCTGCCGGCCGAGGCCGATATTTATCTCAACGGTAATCGCATCCGCATGCAAAAAATTTCACCGGGCGAATTTGAATTACAAAACCTGAATTATTTTGGCGGCGCGCAGGACGTGCGAGTGGTGGTAAAGGATAAACTAGGTAAAACGCAAGTATTTGATTATAAATACTATTTTACCGATGATTTATTACAAAAAGATTTGCATGAATACAATTACGGCCTGGGTTTAGCGCGCAAAGATTACGGCGTAAAAAGTTTTGCTTATAAGAATTTCGGCGGCTCCGCTTATCATCGCTATGGCTACAGCGACAATCTCACCATCGGCGGACGCGCGGAAATATTTTCGAAAAACTTTAATTTCGGTCCCTTTGCCAGCTATCGATTAGGGCAAGCCGGGGTCGTTTCCGCCAACTTCGCCTT
>JAYVGF010000180.1:0-13304 GCA_043772415.1 Betaproteobacteria bacterium | reverse complement strand
TGGAGCATGCTGATGTTGGAATTTTTGCGTGCTTCGCCCTTTGCTTTTATCGTAACGAGTGCCGTGGTCGGTTTGCTGGTCGGCAGCTTTCTCAATGTTGTCATCCATCGTCTGCCGAAGATGATGGAGCGCGACTGGAAAGCCCAAATCGATGAGTATTTGCAGCACGATGCGGTGTCCTCCGCGCCGCTTGCTGTTGTCCCTGCGGGAAAATACAATTTGGTTGTTCCGCGTTCGGCTTGTCCTTCTTGCGGACACCAAATCACCGCCATCGAAAACATTCCCATTATTAGCTATCTCGCAATTCGCGGAAAATGTCGCGGCTGTAAAGCACCGATCAGCGCGCGCTATCCTTTGGTAGAAGCTTTAACCGGCATAGTTAGCGGGTTCTTGGCGTGGCGCTTCGGCTTTGGCCTACCTGCCGTTGCAGCGATACTATTTGCCTGGGCGATGATTTCGCTCACGTTTATTGATTTCGATACACAACTGCTACCCGACGACATTACGCTCCCGCTGTTATGGCTCGGCTTGCTGCTGAATATGTTCAATACCTTTACCGATTTGCAATCCGCCGTTATCGGTGCAGTCCTGGGTTATTTAGCGCTGTGGTCGGTTTATTGGGCGTTCAAATTGATTACCGGTAAAGAAGGCATGGGCTACGGTGATTTCAAATTGCTCGCGGCGATAGGCGCATGGCTCGGCTGGGCGATGTTGCCCTTGGTGATTATGCTATCAGCCGGTGTCGGAGCGGTGGTCGGCATCAGCTTGATGCTGTTTACCAAACATGGACGCGATACGCCGATCCCCTTCGGCCCTTATCTTGCAGCGGCGGGACTTATCGCGCTGGTGTGGGGTAAGCAAATTTCCCAGGCTTATTTGCACGGATTCTAATCATGGCAAGCAAAGTGCCGTTAGTGGTAGGACTCACAGGCGGTATCGGCAGCGGCAAGACAGCAGCAGCAGAAAAATTCGCCCAACACGGCATTGTGGTCATCGACACTGACGCTATTGCGCGCGGACTCACCGCCACAAACGGCGCTGCGATGCCGGCCATCAAAAAACAGTTCGGCGATAAATTTATTACCTCTGACGGCGCATTAAACCGCGACCTGATGCGGCAAACTGTTTTTTCCGATGCCGCCGCGAAAAAAAAACTCGAAGCCATTTTGCATCCCATGATCCGCGCTGTATCGATTCAAGGTATTCATGAGGCGAAATCCGCTTATGTCATTCTGGCCGTGCCTTTGCTGTTTGAGACAGGCGGTTATGCGGGTTTGATTAACACTACGCTGGTGATAGATTGTGATGAAGCGGCTCAAATCCGTCGCACCATGTCGCGTAGCGGTATGACGCAAGAACAGGTTCAATCCGTCATGGCCGCCCAGTTGCCCAGGGCCGAGCGGCTGAAACATGCGGACCATATCATCGATAATAGCGGCACACTTGAAGAGCTTGCCCGGCGAGTCGACGATTTACACAAACATTACCTCGCTCAAACCAGCTTTTGACTTAGGCGATAAAAAATCCCTGTGAATACAAGGTTTTTACCATAGGGCGAAAAAATGGTTTAATGTGTTGATTTTGTTCCCCAAATAATAGCTTGTGACCTCGTGATTACTTACGAATACCCGATGAACGAGCGCGTACGCACTTTGCTGAGGCTGGAAGACCTCTTCGATAAGTTGCGTTTTTTTGTCGCCAAAGCCGATAGCGAAGAGCATCACGCTGCGCTGCTCACGTTATTTGAGTTGCTTGATGTAGCGGGCCGCGCCGACCTCAAGTCGGATTTGCTGCAGGAGTTGGAGCGCCAGCGCCAAGTGCTTGAAGCCCTGCGTGGACGCCCTGAAGTAGCGATGGATACGCTGGAGCATGTGTTGAGCGACATAGACCGCATTTCCAAACAAATACTCGGCCTCAATACTAAAGCCGGACAACATTTGCGCGACAACGAATGGTTGATGGGCGTGCGCCAGCGCAGCAGCATCCCCGGCGGCGTATGCGAATTCGATTTGCCTTCGTATCATTACTGGCTGCACCTGCCCGCCGACACGCGACGCCACGATCTGGAAACCTGGGCGGCGCCGTTCAAGCCGATACACGATGGCTTGGTCGTTGTCCTGCGTTTGTTGCGCGAAAGCGGCCGCCCTAATCCCCTCGTCGCGTACGCGGGTACGTATCAGCAAATGCCTGCGGGCAAATTGGCGCAAATGCTGCGAGTAACTTTGAGTCGCGATGTGGCCTGCGTGCCGGAAGTGAGCGCGAATAAATATGCGCTCAACATCCGCTTTCTCACTATGGACTGGGGCCAGCGTCCCAAGCTCTATGAGCACGACGTGGAATTCGATCTGACCTTCTGCAATCTTTAATTGTATTTCATGCCTTCCGCAACAAAAAAATCCCGTAGCGTGCCTTGTCCTCAATGTGGCGCGGCGGTGATTTATTCCTTGGAAAATAAATTTCGTCCATTTTGTTCCGAGCGCTGCAAGATGATCGATTTGGGAGCGTGGGCAGATGAAACTTATCGGATTCCGCTGGAGTCTGGTAAGCATGAGACGCCGGAAGACCCTTCCTGAGTTGCCGCCCTCTGGGCGCGCATGGTAAACTTTCATTAGTTGCAGTGTTTGGCTCATCCCGGCTCGCCGCTACGGATTACCCCATATGAGCTTTGAACCAGATTTGCCTTTGGCGCTGGAACTAAGTAGCCGCCAGAACATGTCGCTTTCCGTCAACGGTAGGCGCTTTTTTTTCGGGCTGTTGGCCAGTAATTTATTAGCCGTCGGTGTGTGGTTTAGCTTGATCGGCGCGTGGTTGGTATTGCCATTTGCAGGGTTGGAATTTTTGTTGGTGTGGTGGGCATTCAAGTTAGTGTCGCAACGCGCACAAGACTATGAAAAACTGACCATCACCGATTTTGTATTGGCTTTCGAATCGCAGATCCAAGGAAGCAAGAATCAGTTTGAATGTAATGCCCATTGGGCACAGCTTTATTGCCTTAGCCGTTATAACGGCCACCGCTGTGAGCTCTCGCTGCGTTACGCGGGCAAGCAAGTACCGGTTGGCAGACTGCTGAGCGATGAACAAAGATTCAATTGGGCCGATGCGTTACAGGGAAAATTAAAAGTGGTACGCGCAGCGCTGTAAAATATTTCAGCGATATAAATTTCAGAATAATTGTGATACGGGGTTTTGCATGTTTAACCAGCGATTCAGCACTATAATTAACTCATTGATTTTATTGACTTTTTCGTCAATCGCGCAAGCGACCTACGACGTCAATATTCCACCACCGCAAACGGTGATTGCGCACGAAATTTACGGCCTGCATATGTATATTTTGTACGTGTGTCTGGGTATATTTTTTGTCGTGTTCGGCGCGATGTTTTATTCCTTGTTCAAGCATCGCAAATCGGTCGGCCACAAAGCGGCGCATTTTCATGAGCATGTCGGTGTTGAAATCGCCTGGACCATCATCCCGTTTATTATTCTCGCGCTGATCGCAGTTCCTGCTACCAAAACCGTATTGGCGATGAAAGATACTTCCAGCCCGGACCTGACCATCAAAGTCACGGGCTATCAATGGAAATGGGAATACGATTATCCGCAGGAAGGCGTGAAGTTTTACAGCAGCTTAAAAACACCGCACGAACAAATAGGCACGCCCGAAGCGCCTGCCACGGTAGCGAAAAATCCTGATTACTTGCTCGAAGTAGATAATCCGTTGGTTGTTCCCGTCGGTAAGAAAGTACGTTTGCTGATCACCGCGAATGACGTGATCCACGGTTGGTATGTGCCGACACTTGGCGTAAACCAATACGGCATCCCCGGTTTTATCAAAGATACCTGGATTAACGTGCTGACACCCGGCACTTACAAGGGCCAGTGCAGCCAGATCTGCGGTAAAGAGCACGGCTATATGCCGATTACCGTCGTGGCGAAAACCGAAGCAGATTATGCCAAGTGGGTAGGTGAAGAAAAAACCAAAATGGCCGCGCTGCAGGAAGACCCGAATAAAGTCTGGTCGGTGGATGAATTGAAAACCAAGGGCCAGCAAGTCTATGCAACCAATTGCGCGGTGTGCCACCAAGCCTCAGGCGCCGGTGTGCCGCCAGCATTCCCCGCACTTAATGGCTCCAAGATTGTCATGGGATCCAAGGACGGACAAATCGACATTATGCTGAACGGCAAAAACGCGATGCCCGCTTGGGGCAAGCAGTTGAAAGATACTGAAATCGCCGCAGTGATCACCTACACGCGCAGCGCCTGGGACAACAAAAACCCCGAAAATGTGATGCCAGCGGACGTTAAAGCGGCACGCAAGTAACATGTTGATTTAATTGCATATTTTATAGAATTATTTTGGAGAAACAGATGGCTACTTCTCACGCGCACGACGCTCATCATGACGATCATCATGAACACCACGCACCCAGCGGTTTCATGGCGCGACTGAATTATTACGTCACCACCACCAATCATAAAGACATCGGCACGCTATATTTATGGTTTGCGTTTTTCATGTTCTTCGCCGGCGGTTTCATGGCCTTGCTGATTCGTCTGGAATTATTTCAGCCGGGATTGCAATTCGTGCGTCCTGAAGTATTCAATTCGCTCACTACCGTGCATGCGCTGGTGATGATTTTCGGCGCAGTGATGCCGGCATTCGTCGGCTTCGCCAACTGGCTGATCCCGATGCAAATCGGCGCGCCCGATATGGCGTTCGCGCGTATGAACAACTGGAGCTTCTGGCTCATGCCGCCTGCGGCAATTTTGTTATTCTCGTCATTCTTTGTCCCCGGCGGCGCGGCTGCATCGGGCTGGACTTTGTATCCGCCGTTGGTGATACAAGGCGGCATCTCCACCGACATGACCATTCTTGCGATTCACATCATGGGCGCATCGTCGATCATGGGCTCGATCAATATCGTCACCACGATTTTGAATATGCGCGCTCCCGGCATGACACTGATGAAAATGCCGCTGTTCGTGTGGACCTGGCTCATCACTGCATACTTGTTAATTGCCGTAATGCCGGTGTTGGCAGGTGCAGTCACCATGTTACTGACTGACCGTCACTTCGGTACGCACTTCTTTAACGCAGCCGGCGGCGGCGACCCGACCATGTTCATGCACATCTTCTGGTTCTTTGGCCATCCTGAAGTGTATGTGATGATTTTGCCCGCCTTCGGTATCGTGTCGCAAATCATTCCTGCCTTCGCTCGCAAGCCATTATTCGGCTACGCGTCGATGGTGTATGCCACCGCGTCGATCGCGATTTTGTCATTCATCGTCTGGGGCCATCATATGTTCACCGTCGGCATGCCGGTCGGTGGCCAGTTATTTTTCATGTACGCCACGATGTTGATTGCCGTGCCAACCGGGGTGAAAATATTCAACTGGATCGCCACCATGTGGCGCGGTTCGATGACTTTTGAAACACCGATGTTGTTTGCCGTCGGCTTCCTGGTGATGTTTACCTTGGGCGGCTTCTCCGGCCTCGTGTTGGCGGTAACACCAGTGGACATCACCTTGCACAACACCTATTACGTCGTTGCGCATTTCCACTACGTGTTATTCGGCGGCGCAGTATTGTCGATTATGGCCGGCGTGTATTTCTGGTTGCCCAAGTGGACCGGCAAAATGTACAACGAAACGCTTGGCCAATGGCATTTCTGGTTGACCATGATCGGCTTCAATGCAACTTTCTTTGTGCAGCATTTCCTCGGTCTGGCCGGTATGCCGCGCCGGATTCCCGATTACGCATTGCAGTTCGCCGAGTTCAACGCCATCTCGACCGTCGGCGCTTTCATACTTGGCTTCAGCCAACTATTATTCCTTTACGTCGTTGTGACTTGCGTGCGTAGCGGCAAAAAAGCCGCGCAAATGCCGTGGGAAGGTGCCGACTCGATAGAGTGGACCATGTTGCCCACGCCGGCGCCGTATCACAGCTTTGCTACACCGCCGCTGATTAAGTAATGAGACTAGCAACAATGAACGCGAAGCGCAAAAATTTACTCACCGCGCTGGTGTTGGCGGTGATAGCGGCGGTAGTATTTATTTACACCCTGTCGAACTTAAGATAAGCATGCAGAATCTGACCAACAACGTGCAAATGCAAAACCGCATCATGCTGCGCAAGTTGCTGGTGATTTCGCTGATGATGTTGGGTTTCGGTTTTGCGCTGGTGCCGTTTTACAAAAAGATTTGCGAAGTCACCGGCATCAATCAAGCGCGCACCGCGCAGATTTTGCCGGCCAATACGCAAATCAATCTGGCGCGTGACGTAAATATGGAATTTCTGGCGACCACCAACCAGAACATGCCGCTGGAATTTTATGCGATGCAGCCCGGCGTCAAGCTGCATCCGGGCGAATTGATTACGGTGAATTATCGCGTGACCAATTTGACCGACCGCACATTGTTAGCGCAAGCCGTGCCGAGCTTTAGCCCGGCGATAGCGGGAAAATATGTTTCCAAGCAGGCGTGCTTTTGCTTTAGTAAACAAACTTTCGCGCCGCATGAAGTACGCGTGATGCCGGTAACTTTTGTCGTGAGCAATGATTTGCCGGAAGAGATGAATACGATTTCTTTGTCCTATACTTTTTTTGATGTGACGGCTGAAGCAACGAAATCCTGATGGAAAATAAAGTCGGCATGCTGGCGGCTTTTAAAGCGGTGTTCTGGAGCTTTTTCGGCGTACGCAAAAATAATGATTACGCGAAAGACGCGCAAACATTAACGCTCAAGCAAGTGATCATCGCCGGGATAGTGGCGGGACTGCTGTTTGTTTTTGGGTTAGTGGGGTTGGTAATGTTGGTTCTGCGCTTTGCCAAATAAATAACCGATGATTTTAGACATAACAGGGAGATTCAAGTGAGCGAACATACCGGCGGATATTTCATACCGCAACCCTCAAGCTGGCCGATCAAAGGCTCGCTGGCATTGCTGACCTTGGCAACAGGATTTTTATTATTCCTTTACGGCAATAAAACTGTCGGCTTCCCCGTGCTGGGTCTCGGTTTTGCGATTCTGTTCTACATGCTGTTCGGCTGGTTCGGCGCGGTGATCCGCGAAAGCGAAAGCGGTAAATACGGCGAGCAAGTTGATATGTCGTTCCGCTGGAGCATGGGCTGGTTTATTTTTTCCGAAGTCATGTTCTTCGCCGCGTTTTTCGGCGCGCTGTTTTATGCGCGCCAAATGTCCTTACCCTGGTTAGCCGACACCGACAACAGCTTGTTGTGGCCCGGCTTCAAAGGCGCATGGCCTTCGACCGGCCCGGCCATCCCGATGGAATTTTCCCCTATATCCGCTTGGGGCATTCCGGCACTGAATACCTTTTTACTCTTAGCCTCCGGCGTTACGTTGACCTTCGCGCACCACGCGCTCAAGGGCAATCATCGCAAGCCGCTTATTTGGTGGATGGTCGCGACGGTCGCGCTAGGTATTACCTTCCTCGGTTTCCAGATTTATGAATATGGTGTTTTGCCGTTCGGCTTGAGTGCAGGGATTTACGGCTCCACCTTCTATTTGCTCACCGGCTTTCACGGTTTCCACGTGACGCTCGGCACCATTATGCTGATCGTCATATTAATCCGTTGCATCAAAGGCCACTTCAAACCCGAACATCATTTCGCCTTCGAGGCGGTAGCGTGGTATTGGCACTTTGTTGACGTGGTTTGGCTGATCTTGTTTGTGTTTGTCTATTGGCTCTAAGCTGCAGCAATCAAAAATAAAAAACGCCGCATCAACGTGCGGCGTTTTTACTTGTCGAATACGGCATTAACGCGTGGACGGAATCCAGCCGAAATGAAAACCGAGTAATAGAAGTAAAAAAATACTCATTGAAAATACCACGCGATAAGTCAGTGCTTTCACGGCGCGTTTTGAATTACCTTTGTCCTTCATGACAAAATACAATCCACTGAATAGACTGATCACCACCATGAGCAACAATATCACTACAACGATTTTCATTTGCATTTGCTCCTTGTTACTTTGCAGTGTAGTCGCGCGCTAGGCATTTGTCAGTATGCAAATCGCATCATTCCGCTTCACGCCCAAGTTGATTCCGACTGTCGCCGCGATTGCCGCTATGGTATTCACTGCGTCATTGGGCAAATGGCAACTCAATCGCGCCGCAGAGAAACTCAGTTTGCAAAGTGAATACGAAAGTAAAACGAAACAAGCAGCCATCGTTTACGATGCTAAAAATATATCAATAAAATCAAATACTTATAGCAATGTCACTATATCGGGAGAATTCGATACCAAAGCAGAAATTTTTCTTGATAATAAATTTCATAACGATAAGCCCGGCTACCATGTCATCACGCCGCTACGAACCAGTAACAACGATTATGTGTTGATCAATCGCGGTTGGGTCGCGCGCGGAAGCGACTACCGTAATATCCCGACTGTGAAAACACCGCAAGGTTCGGTGACCGTAGAAGGCATAGCCGTGCCGCCGAGCGGAAAATTTCTCGAATTGTCCAAACAAACCGTCGAAGGCAAAGTGTGGCAAAACCTGGTGTTAAGTCGTTACAGGGAGCAAAGCAAACTTTCCGTCGCGCCATTAGTCATTCAACAACACAACGACACCGGCGATGGTTTAGCGCGCGTGCATGAACGTCCTGACGTCGGCATTGCCAAACATCAAGGCTATGCATTCCAATGGTTTGCCCTGTGCCTTGGCATATTCATCACTTACATTGTAGTCAACACCAAGAGATCGAAAACATCATGAACCCGCGTACAAAATTAGTTTTAATGTTTATTTTATTTTCTTCGCCCATCGCCGCGTCGTACATCATGTTTTATTTTTACAAGCCTGATACGAGCATCAACTATGGTGAACTGATGAAGGTCGCGCCGCTTCCCGATCCACCCTTACTCACTGCGGATAATAAACCGGCCAAACTCAGCGACCTGCGCGGAAAATGGGTGATGCTCACCGTCGATAGCGGCGCGTGTACCGACGCTTGTGCCAATAAACTTTATGTCATGCGCCAAGTGCGGCTGGTGCAAGGTAAACATATGGATCGTGTTGAGCGCGTCATGCTGATGGATGATGCTGCCGAATTGAACCCACAGAGCAAAATCGAATATGTCGACACGCATTTTATACGCGCGCAAAAAAGTGAATTGTTAAACAAGCTGCCAGCACAAACCGCGCAGCGTGATCATATCTATCTGATCGATCCACTCGGCAATGTGGTGCTGCGCTATCCACGCAATCCTGACCCGCGTAAAATGATCAAGGACTTCACGCGTCTCTTGACGGTGTCGAAAATCGGTTGATGCATATGCAAAGTATTTACCGCAAATTAATTCTGTTCGTCCTAGGTTTGACCTTCGGCATCGTCGTGCTCGGCGCGTTCGTGCGTTTGTCCGACGCGGGCTTAGGCTGCCCCGATTGGCCGGGATGTTATGGGCACATCGGCGTGCCCGAAGCGGCGCACGAAGTCGCCAAGGCCGAACAGGCCTTCCCCGGCAAACCGGTAGAAGCGCGTAAAGGCTGGATCGAAATGGTCCATCGCTACTTCGCCACCGGCTTAGGATTGTTCATATTAATCATCGCATTTCTCGCCTACAAAAACCGCCAGCAATTACAACAGCCCTTGGGTCTTCCACTTTCATTAATCGGCGTAGTCATCTTCCAAGGCATGCTCGGCATGTGGACGGTCACGCTGTTGCTCAAGCCCGCCATCGTCACCGCCCATCTCATCGGCGGTATGGCCGTCCTCGCGCTGCTCACCTGGCTCGCCATGCGTCAGATGGACAGGCCGCGTATAATAGTGGCTGAGAGTTTGGCCTGGCATGCGCGCATAGGTTTAGCGGTCGTCGCGTGCCAGATTATTCTCGGCGGTTGGGTGAGCACGAATTACGCAGCGATGGCTTGTGTCGATTTCCCGACCTGCAATACCAGCTTCGTGCCAAAAATGGATTTTGCCAGCGCCTTTCATATATTCCGTGAATTGGGTATGACCGCGCAAGGCGCATTGTTATCGCACGAAGCCTTGACGGCAATCCACTGGAGCCATCGTCTGGGCGCGTTGATAGTGACGTTGGTGTTGATTAGCTTGACGTTACGCATGTTGAAAATAGTTGAGTTGAAAAAAGCCGCGCGTATGTTGTTGTCGGTTTTGCTTTTGCAAATTACTTTAGGAATCACCATCGTGTTGTTGAGTTTGCCCTTGCCCTTGGCGGTTATGCACAACGCGCTTGCCGCGTTGCTGCTAGTCACGCTAGTAATCATTAATTTCCGCCTGTCTGCTTCGAAACAAGCGGCGCAATTGGCCCACATCTAAAATCATGAGCGACGCAACCCTCATCAATAAACCCGCCAACTTGTTTGCGCAATTTTATGTGCTGACCAAACCGCGCGTAGTGACCCTCATCGTGTTCACCGCCATGATCGGCATGTTCCTCGCCACGCCGAACATGGTGCCGTTGCAAATTCTAATTGCAGCCACGATAGGTATTTGGTTAGTGGCAGGTGCCGCCGCCGCGATCAATTGTTTAGTCGAACAAAAAATCGACGCCAAAATGGCGCGCACGCGCGCACGCGCCACCGCGCGCGGCGAAATCACCAACACGCAAACCCTCACACTTTCCGCCATCATCGGCGGTGCGGGCATGGCGCTGTTGTATTTCGCGGTGAATCCATTGACCATGTGGCTCACCTTCGCCACCTTTATCGGTTACGCCATTATTTACACCGTCATATTAAAACCGCTCACGCCGCAAAATATCGTCATCGGCGGCGCATCGGGCGCCATGCCGCCCGTGCTGGGTTGGGCAGCAGTGACCGGCGATGTACCGTTGCAAGCCTTGTTATTGTTCCTGATTATTTTCGCCTGGACCCCGCCGCACTTCTGGGCGCTAGCGCTATACCGCAAAAACGAATACGCCAAAGCCGGCCTGCCGATGTTACCCGTCACCCACGGCGATGATTTCACCAAACTGCATGTGTTGTTCTACACCTTGATTCTTACCGCCGTCACGTTATTACCATTCGCCATCGGCATGAGCGGAAAGATTTATTTATTCAGCGCGTTAATCCTGGATGGTATTTTTCTGTATTACGCCGTGCAAATCCTGCGCAACTACAGCGACGCATTGTCTAAAACAACTTTCAAATATTCCATCATTTATCTATCGCTTTTATTTGCAGCGTTGCTGCTAGACCACTACTTCCCATTGTGAAGTCGCGCAGTGCGTAGGATGGGTGCAACCCATCGCTCTTCGCGATGATTCCGATGGGCTCACCGGCCATTCACAACTTACATCCCCTCACCTTCAAAGGGAGGGCTAGGGTGGGGATGGGTTTAGTTCAAATTGAAATGATGGGTTCCACCCATCCTACATGTTGAGTTCTTAATGAAAAAAATCCTGTTTATATTTTTGGCTTTGTTGCTCACATCCTGCAGCCAAAAAGATCCCCCATTCAACGCCATCGACATCGCCGGCGCAGACTACGCAAAAGATTTCAAACTCACCGACCACACCGGCAAAACGCGCACCATGGCCGACTTCACCGGTAAGGCCGTCGTGCTGTTCTTCGGTTTCACCCATTGCCCCGATGTGTGCCCCACCACCATGGCCGACATGGCGCGCGTGATGACCAAGCTAGGAAAAGATTCCGAACGCGTGCAAGTATTATTCGCTACGCTCGACCCCAAGCGCGACACACCAGAACTCATGGCGCAGTACGTCCCCGGTTTCCATCCCAGCTTTTTAGGGCTAACCGGCGACGAAGCCACCATGAAAAAAACCGCCAAAGATTTCAAAATCTACGCCCAACAAGTCGAAGGCAAAACCCCAGGCAGCTACACCATCGACCACACTGCGGGCATGTTCGTGTTTGACCCGATTGGGCGATTGCGATTGTTCGTCAGCTACGGCATGGCGCCGGATAAAGTTACGGCGGACTTGAAGCAGTTACTCAAAGGCTAAGAAAAACGTAGGGCGGATTAGCGCAGCGTAATCCGCCGAATGAGCCCCGTCATTCCCACGCAGAAGAAATCTATCCAGCCCGTCATTCCCGCGAAGGCGGGAATCCAGTAAAACAAAAATGTTTTTTTTCAATATGTTTTGATGTTGAAGCCAAAGGATGCAACGAAGATTTCTGGATTCCCGCCTACGCGGGAATGACGGTGGAAGGAGGGTAAACATGCTCACACGCAAAAACCTTAAAGCCCGCGCCTTGGAGAAAGCAGCTGTCAAAGCTGAACATAAAAAACTCGAAGAAGAATTCGCGTTATTAGACCGGTGTTTGAAAGCAAAAGTTAGGTGCAATAATCCCGTCGCAGAATAAAATAATGGCAGCCATATGGCTGCCATTTTTATTTATGACAAAACAATTTACTGCACCATCAAAGCCGTCTTCATTTTCTGCATCGCCTTCACTTCTATCTGACGAATGCGTTCAGCCGACACGCCGAATTCATCAGCGAGATCATGCAAGGTCGCGTGGTCTTTTTCGCGCAACCATCTGGCTTCGATGATTTTGCGGCTGCGGTCGTCGAGTTGAGAGAGGGCGGTTTTTAGGCCGGCGTCGCTGTTGACTTGGGTCTCGATGGTTTCGAGTTGGGTTGAGGGTTCGCTGTCGTCGGTGAGATACGCAATCGGGCTGACCCAGCTTTCGTCGTCGTCGTTCATCGGTTCGAGCGAAATGTCCTGGCCGCTTAAGCGCGTTTCCATTTCGGTGACTTCTTCCGGTTTGACGCCGAGTTGTTTGGCGATGGATTGGGTTTCTGTCGGCGACAATGCGCCGAAGCCGGGCTTCATGCTGCGCAGGTTAAAAAATAATTTGCGTTGCGCTTTGGTGGTGGCGATTTTGACCAGGCGCCAGTTGCGCAAAATAAATTCGTGCATCTCGGCTTTGATCCAGTGCATGGCGAACGAGACCAAGCGCACGCCGCGTTCGGGGTCGAAGCGCTTGACGGCTTTCATCAAGCCGATGTTGCCTTCTTGTATCAAGTCCGCTTGCGGCAAACCGTAGCCGGAATAATTGCGCGCAATCGATACGACCAAGCGCAAATGCGACATGACGAGCCCGCGCGCGGCATCGACATCGCCCGTGCTTGCATGACGACGACCCAAAGCTGTTTCTTCCTCTTGCGTGAGCAGAGGTACGCGGTTCACAAACTGGACATAGTTCTCCAGGCTGCCAACGGCCGAAGGAACAGGAAAAGTCATAGCGTTCATTGTGTGTCTCCCATAGTGAGTGAAATATTAGCACTCTGAGCGTAAGAGTGCCAAGCACGGGGAAAGTTCAATAGAATATATTAATATAATCAAATAGT
>JAYVGF010000179.1:0-2101 GCA_043772415.1 Betaproteobacteria bacterium | reverse complement strand
CGGCAATGACATCACAGATCAACCCATCCCCACCCTAACCCTCCCCTTGAAGGGGAGGGGATTTTCTTTGTGACTCCTGCGATTTATCGCTTCCCAGTTATCTCATCAAAAAACGCCTTGCTATTGGTCGGGCGTCCTAAAAATTTTTCTACCAATTGCTTCGGCGCTTGTTCACCGCCATTGGCTAAAATGGTATCACGGAAGCGGCGCCCTACTTGCGGGTTCATGATGTTGTCGCCGAAGGCCGACAACATGTCCAGCGCCAGCACTTCGCTCCACATATAACCGTAGTAACCCGAGCCATAGCCGCTCATCAAATGCGAAAACGATCCGGGGAATTGCGTGCCTTCGACGTAACCGAGCGGTGTGTCTTTTTCCTTCGCGATCCAGGTCGGCAAAGCTTTGCCGGGTTTGGGCGCGACCAGCGCCATGTCGAAGTCGGCGTATAAATGTTGGCGCGAGTAGCGTATTCCCTGGCCGAACTTGCGCGCGTCATCAACGCGTTTGATTAGCGAGGCGTCCATGGTCGGGCAAGCGGCGCAGACTTCTTTCAGCAGCGCGATGGACTCCGGCTTGCGCGCCCATTCCTCGAACATCTGCGACGGCGCTTCGACGAAATCAACTTTAGTGTTAGTGCCGCCGTGCGCCTGGTAATCTGTCGTTGAAAGCACGCCGTGCAACACATGGCCGAATTCGTGAAACAAAGTTTCCACTTCACGGTGATCCATGCCTTCGCGATTGAAGTTGGTCACCAACGCGCTCACCGGCGTGCGCCCCGCTACGCGGCTGACCGAGCGCACGCCCCATGCTGCCGCGTGTTTGTACTTTCCTTCGCGCGGATACAGGTCGAGATAAATGCCGCTGATATATTTGCCATCGCCATCGAGCACGTCGTAATACTGCACGTCGGGATGCCAGGCCGTGACGTCGGCTTTGGCAAAGCTCACGCCATATAATTTACTCGTGACCTGCAGCGCCCAATCAACCGCCGCCTGGCTCGGGAAATATTTGCGCAAGGCTTCCTGATCGACATCAAACTTGGCTTTGCGCGTTTTCTCCTGCAGGTATTCCATGTCCCAGCGATTGACTTTGGTTTCGCTGATCGGCTTGCCGGTAATCTGCGCTTTAGTTTGCGCCAATTCGCCGATTTCTTTTTTCTCCACTTCACGCAACGCGGTTTTCACTTCGCGCAAAAACTTCAGCACCGTCTGCGGGTTTTCCACCATGCGGCGGCGCGTGGCGTATTCAGCATAACTCTTCAGCCCATACATGCCTGCTAGTTCACGCCGCAATTGCATCACTTGGTCCATCAAGCCCAAGTTCTTGTCGCCACCGCGATTGGTAAAAGCGAACTGATAGCGTTTGCGTACATCGGCATTGTCGGCATTATTCAAAATCGCATCGCGTTCGGGATAATCGAAGCCGAATAAAACATTACCCTTGTCGTCGCGTTTTTGTTTTTCCAGAAACGCCGCAGGTACGCCTTGCAACTCTTCCGCCGTAAACGTCAGCTTGGTTTTGTTATCGCGTACATTGCGGTCAAATTCCTGGCGCAGCGCTTCGATCTTGTCGAAGATCACTTTCACGCGCGCGCGCTTTTTCGACGGCAGCGACACACCGCTGTCTTCAAATCCATCGAGCAAGTCCTGACGCAATCTGCTTTGTGCCGAAGTTTCGGCTTTCACTTTTTTGATGCGTTGATACAGATTTGCGTTCTGATATAAGTCCGTGCTGTAAGTCGTCGCCTTGAGCAAACACGCCTCGCCCGCTGTGCGCACTTTTTCATCGGGGTGCACATTCGATTGCAAATCAACGGGGCCTATAGTGTCTTCCAACTCGATTTGCAAATCATTCCATGCGTTCAAAGTATTCGCTGGCGTAACTTGTGACAACGCAATGGCTTCAATCTGCGTCGCCATTTGCTTGGCTTTGGCTAACGCGCTATCACACGCCGCATTCAAACTCGCCTCGTCAAATATCGGCAACGCGATGCGTTCTGCATAAGCAGGGAACGACAAAAAATTTAATAAAAACAAATACTTAAACAATGCTCGCAAATTCATATTTCCCTCACAAAAATAATTATTGTTTCGCAGCTTTC
>JAYVGF010000178.1:0-4156 GCA_043772415.1 Betaproteobacteria bacterium | reverse complement strand
CTACATTTACGCCTTCGCTTGTTCTTTCTCCTGTAACAAGCGCCACTGCACTTTACCCGTCGCAGTTTTCGGCAACATGTCGGCGAATTCGACGATGCGCGGATATTTGTACGCGGCCATATTATCCTTGCACCAATCGATGACTTGCTGCTCGCTGACTTTTCCTTTGTGCGCGTCTTTTAAAACCACGATGGCTTTCACCGTTTCGCCGCGATGCGCATCTTGTGCGGCGATGACGCAGGCTTCTTGCACAGCGGGATGCGCGAACATCATCAGCTCGACTTCGGCTGGCCACACTTTATAACCTGACGCGTTGATCATGCGTTTCAATCGATCGACGATGAAAAAATAACCTTCATCATCGATGCGGCCCAGATCGCCGGTGCGGAAAAACTGTTTGCCTTTGAATGGCACAAAGCTGCCTTTGGTCGCGTCGGGATTATTCCAATAACCCTTGAACACTTGCGGGCCATGCGAAATAATTTCGCCGACTTCTCCCTGTGGCATTTCTTCCAGCGTATCCGGGTTTACCACGTAGGATTCGGTGTTAAGTATGGGTATGCCAAGACACTGGCGTTTGGGATTGTCGGTCGGATTGCTGTGCGTCGGCGCGGCGGTTTCGGTGAGGCCGTAGCCTTCCATGTATTTCAAGCCGGTCAACTCAAATAATCTTTTCGCCACCGCTTCCGGCATCGCCGCGCCGCCACCGCCGATGCTGCGCAGGCTGCTGAAATCAAAACTGTTCACGTTAGGACTGCCGAGCAAGTCGATGACCATGGTCGGGATATTGGTCCACGTCGTTACTTTTTCTTTGGCGATAAGTTTCGCCGCCAACTCTCTATCCCAGCGCGTCATGATGACCATTTTGCTACCGATATAGATAGGCGCATTCATTAACACCTGCATGCCGGTGATATGAAAAAACGGCACCACGGCGAGCGATGAATCTTCCGGCGTACCGCCAGACCACACGCCGTAGAGCGAAGCGGTAGCCATCAGCGTGCGATGCGTGTGGATGCAGCCTTTGGGTTTGCCTGTCGTGCCTGAGGTATAAGGCATGGCGCACATATCATCCGGTTTGGCTTGCGCGGGCGCAGGTGCGCGTTTGGCCGCGAGCGCGTCGCGCCACATGCTCACGCCAGAAACATTTGGGTTTTGCGTCGGCAGGCGGATAAAATCCGGCACACTGGGATCGCTTTGGTCGGCAACATATTCGCCGTAATTGGCGACGATGATTTTGTCCAGCCCCTGCCCCTGCCCTTGTCCCAAAAGGGGGCCGATGCGCGGAAATAATTCCTGCCCGCAGATCGCCACACGCGCGCCGGAATCGCCGACGTAATGTTTGAGTTCTTCGGTCAGGTTCATCGGATTAACCGGAACAACCACTGCATCAGCGCGCAGAATCGCGTAATACGCAATGACAAACTGCGGGCTGTTTTGCATGTCGAGGATGACGCGGTCGCCTTTTTTCACGCCGCAATCCTGCTGCAAAAAACCTGCGAGCTGCTCGGCTTGGGCTTTTAGTTCGCCATAGGTCATGCTCGCGCCGTAATAAGAGATGGCGTGTTTGTTCGGATAACGCGCTGCCGAGACTTCGAGATTGTAATAAAGAGTGGTTTCCGGCAGAGCTAATTGTTTAGGAACGCCTTTAGGCCAGAAATCGAAATGACGTGCTTGCATGTTTTACTCCTTAACCAGATGATTTGAGTATATCGACGCGATAGCTGTGGGTCAAAAATGCGCGTGTTTAATCATGCTGCGCTGCAAATCCGGTTGCGTGGATTTTGGAAACCGACTAGAGTCTTGGAGCAATATACATGCGTAACCAAACAGGCAAAATATGGAACTCAAAAACGCAGTCGTGATTGTCACCGGATCGTCCAGCGGTGTAGGCGCAGCTTGCGCCATGTTGCTGGCGAAAAAGGGTAGCCGTGTCGTCATCAATTACAGCTCAAGCAAAACCGAAGCGGAAAGCGTCGCGCAGCAAGTGTCTGCGCTTGGCGGCGAAGCGATAGTCGTGCAAGGCAATGTTGCACTCGACGCCGATTGCCGCCGTATGGCGCAAGCGGCGCTGGATAAATGGGGTCGCATTGACGGGCTCATTAATAATGCGGGCAAGACCAAATTCGTCGATCACCACAAACTGGAAGAACTCGACGCGCAGGATTTCATCGACATTTATTCCGTCAATGTCATCGGCGCATTCCAGATGGTGCGCGCCTGCGCCGAAGCGATGCGCAAACAAGGGCGCGGTGCGGTGGTGAATATGTCGTCCATAGCAGGCTTGATGGGTAACGGTTCGTCAGTCGCTTACTCGGCATCGAAGGGCGCGCTGAACACCATGACCAAATCTTTGGCGCGCGCATTGGGGCCGGAGATACGCGTCAATGCAGTCTGCCCCGGCTTCATCGAAGGTCGTTGGTTAAAGGAAGGCTTGGGCGCGGAACGCTACGAAAAATATCGCCAGCAATATATCGACAGCACGCCGCTGCACGCATCGGCCACGCCGGATGATGTCGCTGGCGTCGCCGTGTGGTTGCTTGAAGGCGCGGGATTGGTGACGGGGGAAACGATATTAGTGGATAGCGGCATGCACTTGGGCGCGGCACCACTGCAACCGACGAAATAATTAATTATTCAATTAAATCAATAGGTTATATAATAATGTCTATTGCATACAAATCAGCCACCGAACTCGCGCAAATGATCCGCGAGAAAAAAATCAGCAGCCGTGAATTGCTGGATCATTATCTCGCTCGCATAGAAAAATATAAATCATTGAACGCCGTGGTGACATTGGAAGCCGATGGCGCGCGCACTATCGCGAAGGCCGCTGACCTCGCGTTAAAGAATGGCGGCAGCGATGGCGCGCTACATGGCGTGCCGATGACGATTAAAGACACGTTTGAAATTTCCGGCTTGCGCACCACTGCCGGCGCGAAAATATTTTCTGATCACATCCCCAAAAGTACCGCCATCGCCGCCCAACGCTTGATGAACGCGGGCGCGGTGTTCATGGGCAAAACCAATGTGCCGGAATTCGCGTCTGATTTACAAAGTTATAACGATATTTTCGGCGTGACCCATAATCCTTGGGATGTTACGCGCACGCCGGGCGGTTCATCTGGCGGAGCAGCAGCGGCAGTTGCAGCGGGACTCACCGCACTGGAATTCGGCAGCGATATCGGCGGCTCGATCAGAACGCCAGCGCATTTTTGCGGCATCTACGGACACAAACCAACGTGGGGCATCGTGCCTTCGCGCGGTCATGTGCCAGGCCCGCCGGGAACTTTAGGCGAAGCGGATCTGGGCGTGATGGGTCCGCTGGCGCGCAGCGCGGAAGATCTCGCGCTGGCACTCAACGTCACCGCCGGTCCGCTGGAAGATAAAGCGATTGCGTGGAAACTGGCTCTGCCGCCGCCGCGTCACAGCACCTTAAAACAATTCAAAGTGGCCGCATGGCTGCACGACGACAGCTTCCCGCTCGACGCGCCCGTCAAAGCGCAACTGGAAAAAACCGTGGCGGCGCTTCGCCGCGCGGGCGTACAAGTCGATGATGCCAAACCCGACTTCGCTCTCGACAAAGTGTTCAATGATTATTTGCGTCTGTTATGGCCGGTAAGCCTCGCAGGCATACCGCCTGCGGAATTTCAAAAACTGATCGAGCAGGCCAACAGCTTGCAAGCCGACGACCAAAGCTTGCCTGCTCGCATGGCGCGCTACGCCACATTACGCCACCGCGATTGGCTGCGAGCTAACGAAGCGCGGCAACATAACCGCACGGAGTGGGATTTATTTTTCCGCGAATACGATGTGTTGCTGTGCCCCGTCAATCCCGTGTGCGCGTTCCCGCATGACCACAGCGAAGATAGGATCAGCCGCACCATCAGCATCAACAGCATGCAACATTCCTATTGGGACCAGATGGCATGGATCAGCATGGCAACCTTGGCGCATTTGCCCGCAACCGTCGCGCCAACCGGATTGGCGACCAACGGCTTGCCGGTCGGCATCCAAATCATCGGGCCGTATCTGGAAGATTACACGACCATAGAATTCGCGCGATTGATGGGCGAAGTAACCGGCGGCTTTGTGCCGCCGCCGGATTTTAGTTGACGTAGCGTGCGCACTGCGCACGACTTATTCAAACAGCGAA
>JAYVGF010000177.1:0-16185 GCA_043772415.1 Betaproteobacteria bacterium | reverse complement strand
GAAGCCCTACCTTATATACGGCGCTACCATAATCGCACTATTGTGGTGAAATACGGCGGCAACGCCATGACTGAGCCGCATCTGAAAGAAGGCTTTGCGCGCGACGTGGTGATGCTCAAGTTAGTCGGCATGAACCCCGTCATAGTTCACGGCGGCGGCCCACAAATTAACGAGCTGCTGAAAAAAGTCGGCAAGAAATCGGAATTTATCCAAGGCATGCGCGTTACCGACGAAGAAACCATGAATATGGTGGAAATGGTATTGGGAGAATTGAATCAGGAAATCGTCTCGCTGATCAACCGCCACGGCGGCAAAGCGGTCGGCCTCACCGGACAAGACGCGGCCTTCATCCGCGCAAAAAAAATGCTGGTGCAAAGTGAAACCCATAAAGGAGAAATGCTCGATGTCGGCTTTGTCGGCGAAGTCGAAGCCATCGACCCGGAACTGATCGCCCTGCTCGACACGCGCGACTTCATTCCCGTCATCGCGCCGATCGGCGTCGGCATGAACGGCGAAGCCTATAACATCAATGCCGATTTAGTCGCCGCCAAACTCGCGCAAACACTGAACGCCGAAAAACTCGTGCTCATGACCAACATCACCGGCTTGCTCGACAAGAGTGGTAAATTATTAACCGGCATCACCGCAGCGGAAGTCGATCGGCTGATAGAAGACGGCACCATCTCCGGCGGCATGCTGCCGAAAATCGGCGGCGCACTTGATGCGGTAAAAAACGGCGTAAAGAACGCCCACATCATCGATGGTCGCGTTGAACATGCGCTATTGCTCGAACTGCTGACCGATGAAGGCGTTGGTACCTTGATACGCGGCGCAGCGGCGAATCGGGCGGATGGGCGATAAGCATTTATCCATTCCCCCTAAATGATCAATAGACCGTCCCCTCCCCTTCAAGGAGAGGGAAAGGGTGGGGATGGGTCAACTCTGGCTCCCAGTTACTAAACATTCACCTAATAAGCACAAACAAAAATTGCTCAACCACCCCACCTGGATCTTCGACCTCGACGACACTCTGCACGACGCCAAGCCGCATATCTTTCCCCATCTGCATACGGCGATGGCAGAATATATTCAGAAAGAACTCAATCTGAGCGAAGAAGACGCGCACGCGATGCGGCATAGATTCTGGCAAGCTTATGGCGCGACGCTTAAGGGGCTAATCAAACATCACGGCACCGACCCCGAGCATTTTTTACGCATCACGCATCAATTCGACTCGCTGGAAAAAATGCTCGTTTTCGATAAAGCCCTGCCCTACATCCTTAAAAAATTACCTGGCAAGAAAATTATTTTCTCCAACGCCCCGGCGCATTACATTAAACAAATCCTCACCCTGATGGGCATCGCGCATTTGTTCGACGACATTTACGCCATCGAGCACACACGCTACCGACCCAAACCGGACAAAGCCGGTTACTTGCGCCTGCTGCACGAACACCGACTCGATCCGCGGAAATGCATCATGGTAGAAGACTCATTGGCGAATTTACGCACGGCGAAAAAATTGGGTATGAAAACGGTGTGGATCAGCAATTCGAGGAAATTGCGTTTGGCAGCCGACTATCGTATTGCCACTGCCAACCAACTCAGAAAATTTTGTGCGCGTTAAAAACTGCGCTTGGTCTCCACCAGAATTTGCGCCTTCTTGATATCACTACCGGCCCCCAACGGAAATGCAAAATCAACATGGGTCACGTTGCCGAACCCAGAGCGACTGTGCGCGAAGCGGAGTCCGAAACCGGCATCACGTAGCATTCCCAGCGAACGCGAGCCGGTTGGGTTGTCGCCCCAAGTTCGACCCATATCATAAAATACAGCGCCACCGACGCGCAGTAGCCTAAAAGGGTACCAGTCAGAAAATATCCGCTCTTCTACCGTCATTATCCAGCGCCCCGAGCCGGTTTGATAACGCAACGGATAACCGCGCAAGCCATTATCACCGCCCAAGTTGAGACGCTGGTCTGCATCAAGACGGCTACCGATATCTGCCTGCGCATGCATAAAAAATAAATGCCGTGGCGATTGCCGCCAATAATAACGGCCTACGACGCTGGTCAAAGTATTTTTCCACTGAGAATTTTCCGCGCGGCCGGAAATGCTGGTGGTCAAATCAACAATCTCGTTATCGCTCGGCACTGCACTATGCCGAAAAGATCCGTTCCATATAAGTGCTTGCTGATCCGAGCCAAACTTGGGCGACGCTATGCCAAGCAAGCCATTCGCTCGCCAACCTAAACTTAAGTCTTCTGTCCGGCCGATCTGATTCAAGTTTTCCAGCTTGCGATATTGGTCTTCGATTAATTCGTAGCCGATCCAGGGATAAACCAGTTTTCGTGATGCAGGTGCAAAGCCAGACTGGCGGGCAGAAAATTGACCCTCATCGTAGGCCACGCCGGCCGTCCAACGCGTCACGAACTTATCTTGCAGGCCATTGGATAAGCCAGCATAAACCGTCGCGCTACGTTGTTTGGCCTCATATTGATCGCGCACCGCTCCCAATTCATACACTGCATCAGTTCGCCGGTCATTCAACAGGCGCAGGCCTGCGCTCCAACGCGAATCAAGCGAATAGAATGGCCGCTCAATAGTCAGGAATTTTTTTTCTCCATCGCTGTTATTCCCTACTTGCGCCGCAAGCGTCCAGCGTGAACCGAACAATTGCGGATCCTTGTAATCCAACACCGTACTTTTTCGATCCACGTTCGACTTATAGTTCACCCCAAGTTGCTTGCCGTAGCCGAATAGATTCAACTCCTCAAGCAACACACCGGTTGAATTAGCGCCGCCACTACGGCCAAACGATACACCCGGATGCAAAGTCCACACTTCGCGCGTACGCACGCGTATATCCACGCGGCCGTCGTGGTATGCCACAGGGTAAATGCGCACGTTCATCAAATAGCTGCGCGAACGTAACAAGCGCTCCGATTCTTCCAGGACACGGCGGGAATATTTTTCACCGGATTGAAATAAGAGCTGTTGTGCAATAACCGATTGTTTGGTGTCGATATGGATTGCGTTGGCCAACCGAAACAAACTCGCATCTTCTTCCGGCGTATCCGTCGCGAAAATATCGCGTATCTCAATGGCCACATCGCCGATCACAGCCCCAACTTGCTCTAATGCTTCGTCTGAAGGGATTTCCGGCGGTCGTAAAATTTCTTCTCGCTCGGTGCGGTTAGCAATACTAGGTAACAGATCGCGTGCAGTTGCGTCAAATACAATAAATGAGACACTCAAAACAAACCATACCGGCAGATAAAGATTGATTTTATGCATTGATCATCTTGATGATTAAATCTTGCGTCCGCGCAACCAACGGTGTTTCGCCATTATTTTTTGCTTCATTCGCTTAGCGTAAATCTCATGTTCATGGCTTTGCGGTGACACCGGCTGCAACCTCGGCACGATTGATACTCGCATTGCTGCCGGAAAATGATTTTTCGTCAAACTTCCAACGCACACGCAAATGATATCCATTCCAACTGGTATTGGAACTGAATTGATCCACGTCGGCAAAACGCCCGCCAGTGTAACCAGCTGAGAGCCACAAATTATCCATCACGCGATAACCGAGCTCGCCGCCCAAGCCGCTAATGCGCGTGGTCGATAACTGTGTGCCGCGCGCCTGCTGCTGGCTGGCGTAAAAGCTGGCATCGTAGCGCTCGGCAAAATCCCAGATCACACGGCCGCTGATTAAACCACCGGTAAACTTATCGATATTATTATCGTTGGTCAGCACGCCTGCGCCGTCCTTGTAACCGAGTTGGCCGGAGTATGTCCACGCACGGCTGGGTTTGTAGTTGCCATGCAAACTGGTGATCCAGGTCTTTTCATCACGCGGATCGCTGATACTGGATGACTGATCGATACGACGTTCCAGTCGCACCAGGCCATGAAACTTGTTAGTCAGCGTATCGCGATAAGCCAAACCGATTTGCGCGCGGTCTTGCGTTTGATGGCCGTTAGTCGCGTTGGGATCTTTGTTTTCGGCATGTAAATATAAATTGCGCCCTAACATAGCCCAATCATCGCTCAACTTACGGTCGTAAGCGGCGGTGGACAGGATCTGATCTTGTACATCCGATGTGCGATATTCGAGCTTGCCGCCGAGTTTGTATATCGGGCTGGCGGTGTATTCAACCCCCCAGCTGAATGCCGTCGCGGCGAGCGTGTTGCCGCTGGCCTGGCGAATTTGCTGGCGCTCCAGCGAAGTGACAAAATTGAGTCCTTCTTGCGCGCGCCAGGCATTACGCAAGCCCACAGCAGCGGCCACATCATTACCCGCTTGTGTACCCGCCATACGATATTCGCTGAACAATTGACCACCTTGCATGTAAGCGGTATCGACACCGAACACGGTATTGCTATGGAAAGTACCGTCATTGGTCAGGCCATAAATACCTGAGAGCGAATTTTCTATTTCATGCCGCCCATAGACACGGGTTTTTTCATCCAGACGATATTCGCCGCCGACAGCTGCGCGTTTGCGCGCCCCGTCATTGATGGCCTGTTCGTATTCGCCGAACACGCTGCTGTTGTCGGAAACTTTACCGGTGAGTTTGCTGCGCAAGCTGGTGTAGTTGTTATCGACTAATGCAGGCGCAGATACACCGACGCCCGATAATGTCGCCGGACTAGTCAATAAACCCGTGCCCTGAAAACCGAAACCCGGAACAAACGCGCCGCTGTCGCCGTTCTGCGTATCAACCGAACTCAAAGCGCCGCCAACGCCATTGACCACATGTTCATTCACTTTATTCACGCCGACTTCGAGTTTGATTCCCGGCGTGAACATCACGCTGACACCCGCGCTGGCCGCTGTGCGATTGGCTCCATTGCTTAAAGTAGCGGAGTTGTCGCGCGTTTGCAGCGCTTCTGCAGTAAATTGGAATAGCTCGTTGAGTTGGTAGCTGCCGCGCGCGCCGGTTTCTTGTCTGCCGGGCGCTAGACCCGCATTGGAATTCTGAAAACCCGCATTCGCTTTAGCGGCATACACGCGGCCTTTGAATTGCTCACCATCATGGCGCAATTCGACCCGCGCGGCCTTGCCGTCGATGTCCTCCAAAATGCCGTTGGGCGTAAGCGTAGCGAGACTACGGTTATAAGCGCTGTTGCCTTGTGTTCGCGCGAGTTCCGCTACCAAATAAGTACGCTCGCCTAATTTTATTTCGCTATTCGCGCCATACACTTTGTAGGGCGAAGTGGGATTTTTATCTTCGGCGTAAGCCGCGCCGACAGTCATACTATCGCTCAAGCGGACTTTTGCATCTAAGCCGCCGACCCATTGTTTATCGCCGCCTTCGTCTATTTCATAGGAGATACGAATAGAAACCGGATTTCCGTTTTCATCCACTGACGGCACAGGCTGACGGAATAAAATGCGCCCGCTGAAAGGTTCAAAATCATAATCGACAAAACGTGCCAACAATTTACGCGTCAACACGATAGCGGGTTGATTACGATCACGCACCAGCACTTCGACTTGTTCGCTATTGGCAATCGCATTCGGTTTGGCCAAGGCATAAGGTCCGCTGATGCCGCGTCCCGGTTGTTCATCGACAAAACCGCGCGTGGCATCAAAGGCGGCAAACAAATTGGCTTTGACGCGCTGACTTTCATAATGCCATTTGCCGCCGGTCAAGCTGCGGTTATAGCTGGCGAGTTTGTTGCCTTCGTCTGCGTTGTTGGAAGAATAATCGCCGTATAGAAGATAGCTCTTGTCTTTATCTACGCGCACATACAAGCGGCTGCGGCTTTGCGCGTCATATTGCTTAATCGACGCGTCGCCGTAGATCGGATAAAAAGCGTTCGGATCAATATCACGAAATAATTTTTCGCTGGTGATTTTGTCGGTATCGAGTGCGGCGGTTAATAAATACTCGCCCTTGATTTCGCCCTTGGCAAAAAACGCCACGCGTCCGGCAACGGTTTTATATTCCGTGGTGTTGCCGCTGACCGTTGCATCGGATTTATTCCAATTGCGCAGGTTATCGTCGAAATTTAATTCTTTGAGTCGATCTGCCAACGGGCCTTTGGCTTTGCTGAAGTTGATTGACCCTTCGACAATGCCCACCACCAACATGGAACGCAAATCGGCAACAAAACTGACATCGCCTTGCACGCCGACCGCACCGCTGGAAACACGTACCTTGGCTTCTCCTGGCGTAGCGGGCGCCATCAAATATAGTTGTGCTTCGCCATGGTTAGTCGCGATTTCCAACGCGGCAAGCTCAGTGACGGATTGCCCTGTAGGCGCGGTTAATTTGGTTGCATCCGTAGCTAGACCCGGAATTTGAAAACGACCGAGCGACGTCTCCAACAGGATTTTTGTCGGTGTAGTTATTCTGTTACCGGCTTTATCAAACAACTCTATCTTGAGGCGCAAATAGGCTTTGCCGTCTGCCGGCGCTTTGGCATCCGATAGCGACAATAAAATTTTGCTGCCGATGGGCAAACCTTTGCTTTCGCGCCACAGGCCTTCGTCGGCTGCGACCGGCAAGTTACTATTGCTACTGCTGAGCGGCACGCCGTCGAGATTGCGGAAAGCAATCCGCTCGCCATTGATCGCTGCCTGCGCGAATGGTATGGATTTATTTTCCGGCGTATTGGTTGCTTCAATTCCGCCATTAACAGTTTGCGCATTAGCCAAATCAATTGAATAAAAATTCAATGTAATCAATAAGATAGATGCAGATGCTACGGTAGCGATACGTGAGTTCGTAACGGCCGTTGATGGAACTGCACTGAAATAATTTAATGGCTGCATCACTGGCGCCCTCCTTCGTTTGTCGATGGCGTGCGATCCAGTTTGTGCTGCTCACTGTTGAATTGAATATTCCATTTTTCGTCTTTACCTTCGTCATGCTTTTGCGGAATAAGCACCGGCCCGAGCTTGCGTCGTTGATTTACTTGCTCCAACACTTTGGGAAAACAACTCTGTTCGATGAAATCGGCGCGATACAATTCGTGCGCGGTGAGATCGACGAATAAACTATCGGCATCGCCCGCATTACGACTGCTCGTGATGCCCATACGGCTGCCAATAGGCATGGTGCTGCTGTCGATTTTCAATACATGCGTAATCGGGCGCAGGCCGCACATACTGTATTGGCCGTTTTCGTCCGTGGTGAAATTGGTACCGTCTTCCAAATACAAACGCACACCCGGTATGCCTGGCTCACCTGCATCTTGTTGTTGGTTCTGATTGCAATCGACATATACTTTACCGATCACGCATGCATCGCGGCTGAACACGCCGCCGGACACTTTGACTTTCGCTTGCGCTTCGAGTGAGCGTAGCGCGCCTAACTGCGCTTGCGCACGGTTCGTGCCGTCGCCTCGATCGGCGCCGATACTGACGCGCACTTTGTATTCGATCACTACATCCTGATTGATAGGCAGGTTCACATTAATCGTCAATGCCGGACCGGGCGTTCCGACAGGATCAATCGCCGCAACCAACGAATTAGCCGTAGCACCAATCTTGGTGGTATTCGGAATGAGCTTAAAGCCGACAGGTAAGCGGTCAACAATTTTTCCCGGCCCAGCTAGTCGGGTACTGCGCACGGTAATGCGATAAGTCAGCGCATCACCGATTTCCACACTGGCGCGATTCACTTCTTTGCGGATAAATAACGAACCGCTGTCGGTCGAATCCAGCGGAATATTATTATGTACTACATCGCGGCTAGTGCCGGGCGTTAAATTAAAGGCCAAGTAATAGTTGGTTGGCTCGCCCGCTTGCGGCGCCTTGGCTGTACCAAGCGAAACTTGCGCGCCCGGCAATGGTAGCGGAGTGTAAGCGCCCGTTTGCGGCGGCAACACGGAAGAAACGCTGTTATAAGTGGCGGGCGGTGTAATTTTGATAGTGTAATTTCCTGCAGGCGCGCCGGGCAACAAATCAAAACGATACGCGCCGGCATTCGATCCTGATGCAAGGGTTAATTGATTTTGTTGATTAGGCAACAGCAAATTGGCCGCAACCGGCTGGCCATTCGGCCCGATCAAACTTACCGTCGCGCCACCTATCGGCGCGCGCGTGGCAGAGTCATACACCACACCGGAAGGATCGAGCGGCAAGCTTTGTTGCGCAATGGTGACTCCGGGTGCGACATCAATATCCAATGAACGTGTAGTTGGATTAACGGTTGATTGTGATGATCCGGTATTCGGTTGTTCGCCGTTCGACGGTACACCGAACACCGCGCCTTGCGCATTAGCGCCCGGCGCGCGGAATTGCAACGACCATTTGCCCGGCGGAATATTGGCGATGCTGTAATTGCCATCCGCGCCGGTGACTGCGCGCGCAGGCTGCCCATCAGTTCCCGTTACCGGCAAACGCGTGACGGGATCAATGACTTCCACCGCCCAACCCGCGACGCCTGCTTCGCCAGGATCTTTTACTTTATTTCCATTCGCCGTATCGTCCCACACCGATCCGGTGATGGTGCCCGGATTGATTTTCAACACGACAGGTGTTGGTGTACCTAAAGCATTATCGCCGCCGGCGACCGTCGGCAAGCTTGGAATCACGGCGGCCGTTCCAGGAACTGCCGTTGCCGGCAATGACGGACCGGTGTTGGAAATGTCTGTCGCTATTGCATTAGCGGATGGCTGTGTATTTGTGTGGCCGGGGTTTGCGCCGCTTCCCGTCGGGGTGACCGAGGCGTAGGCAGAATTATTCTGCACGGCGATGGGCACTTGTCCGGCGGGAAATACTACTTCTGCGCTGAATATAATAGTGCAAGATTGGCCGCCTACAAGATTGCCAGTCCCTGCAAGCAATCGGGTATCGGCAACGCCATTAAATGCGGCGTTAGGCGCGCATGTCGCAGACGTGACTGAATAACTACCCGCTTTCACTTTGATAGTAGTTGCAGTGGGGAATGCGGCGGCAAGGTTATCGTTAGCCTGTACGTTATAAACCGTCGCGCTATTGTTGCCGACATTCCCCACCACTACGGCATACGGAATTTCAAAAGTATTGGCTGCCGTGTTTTTCGGTGTGCCTGCGCTTTTCACTGCATCAATTTTTCCCGCCGATAAAGTTACTGGCGTGGCAGATGCTGTATCACCTGCAACGGGATTATTTCCATTGGTTGAGTTGTCGGTTACTAGAGCAATACCAATTGGCACGCCGCCCAAAATGGCAGGCGGTGCAGCGTAGGTTGTGGCAACTGCAGTATTGTTTTGCACATTGGTAGGTATCGCACTTGCAGTCGGGTAGGCCACTTGTACAGTAAAGTTGATAGTGCACGAGGCCCCAACAGGCAAACTATCCACGCCCGTCAACAAACGCGGATTGGTTGTGCCATTGAATGTTGTCGGGTTGATACTGCAGCTTCCGGCGCTAACTGCTGCTGGCGTGCTTACTGAAATGGCGGGCGTGCCATTGCTAAACGCTGCACTCAAATCATCAATCAATTGCACATTGGTGGCCGGTATCGTGCCGGTATTTTTAACCACCAAAGTGTAAGGAATCTGGAATATCGACGGTGCACTCTGCACGGGTACACCGACGGCTTTGGCCATATCCACGCGCTGTGCTTTTACGTCGGTCGGCAAGGTAGTCGCCGCGCACGGGGTCACAGCGGTGCACGTCAAATCGCCGCCGCCAAAAATATTCGCCGTGTTGGTTCCCGCGCCTGTTCCAACTGCATTACCTGCTACGTTAATCGGCACAGTCAGCACCACACTGGAACCGACCGCGACGCCAGCAGCAATTGAACAGCCACTCAAACTAGCGCCGCTAGTCGGGCAACCACTTAGGCTGCCACCGGTTGGCGTAATCGGTCCGCTGATAGTAATACCTGCAGGTAAATTATCGGTAACAGAAATGGCCGCGCTAGTTGGCGTGCCGACGGCATTCTTCACCGTGATGGTGTAGAACTGGCCCAGCGCGCCAACCACCAATGGATTTGCGCTGACCGTTTTGGTAATGGTTAGCGATGGGGCAATCGGGTTAGCGGCTGGTGCGCAACCCGCACACGTTGCATCAGCACTACTGGTGACGATGTTGGCGATATTGGTTGCCGTGGCAGGCAGGCTGACATCCACTTTAACGGTGAAGGTTTTGCTCACGCTGCTATTGCCAGCGACGCTTACCAATTGAGTACAAGTGCTCGCTGCTGCTGCGCAAGCAGGTGCTGTGCCCCAACCTTCGGTGGCAAGGCTGTAAGTGGTGTTGACGGGAACTTTTTCTGTGAGCGTAGTGCTGCCCGCCGTGCCACTGGCGTTAGCGCTGGTGATATCGTAGGTCAAGCTGTCGCCCGTCTTGACTGTGGCACCTGTAACAGCAGCGACGCCGTTAATCAGAGTAAGTTTTTTTGTTGTGATGATGGTTGCAACTTGTAGCGGATTCGCCGTTGGCGAACACGCGACGCAGCTTGCATCAGCACTGCTGGTGACAATATTGGCAATGCTCGTCGCTGTGGCCGGTAAGCTCGCATCCACTTTGATGGTGAAGGTTTTGCTCACGCTGCTGTTGCCGGGAACGCTGACGCTTTGGTTACAGGTCGTGCCGGTCGCTGCACATGCCGGTGTGGTGCTCCAACCTTCGGTGGTTAAGTTGTAAGTGGTATGGGCGGGAACTTTTTCTGTCAAGGCGGTATTGCCAGCCGTGCCGCTAGTGTTAGTGCTGGTGATATCGTAAGTCAGCATGTCACCGGCTTTAACCGTCGCGCCTGCGCTAGCTGTCGCACCGTTAATCAAGGCAAGTTTTTTTATTGTGGTGATAGTCGCTGGTGCAAGCGGATTGGCTGCTGGCGCACAGGCGGCGCAAGTAGCGTCTGCACTGCTGGTGACGACGTTGGCGATACTCGTTGCGGTAACGGGCAAGCTCGCATTTATTTTGACCGTGAAGGTTTTGCTCACACTGCTATTGCCAGGCACATTCACCGATTGAGTACAGGTGCTGCCGACTGCTACACAAGTAGCGCTCCAGCCTTCTGTTGTAAGACTGTAGAGGGTATTGGGCGGCACACTTTCCGTGAGAGTAGTGGAGCCAGCCGTACCGCTGGTATTTGTGCTGGTCAGATCATAGGTGAGCGTGTCACCCGCTTTAACTAAGGCACCGGCGGTGGCGGCAACCGCGTTGATGAAGGAAAGTTTTTTGATGGTAGTAATGCTTGCTGGCGCAATCGGATTGGCAGCGGGCGTACAACCTGCGCAGGTTGTATCAGCACTGCTGGTCACTACGTTTGCAACATTGGTCGCTGTCGCGGGTAAGTTGGCATCCACTTTGACGGTGAAAGTTTTACTGACGCTGCTGGTGCCAGCGACATTCACCAATTGCGTACAAGTGCTGGCGGCCGCGGCACATGTGGCGCTCCAACCTTCGTTGGTTAAATTGTAAGTTGTATTGGCCGGGACTTTTTCCGTCAGCGTTGTCGCGCCAGCTGTCCCACTAGAGTTGGTGCTGGTGATGTCATAAGTCAACGTATCGCCCGCTTTAACTCTCGCGCCAGTTGCAGCGGCAACGCCGTTAATCAAACTGAGTTTCTTTATCGTGGTGATCGTCGCAGGCGCAATCGGATTGGCAACTGGCGCGCATCCTGCGCAACTTCCATCAGCACTGCTGGTGACGACGTTCGCAACGTTGGTCGCTGTTGCGGGCAAGCTCGCATCCACTTTGACGGTGAAAGTTTTACTGACGCTGCTATTGCCAGCGACATTCACAATCTGCGTACAAGTGCTAGCGGCGACAGCACATATAGCGGTCCAACCTTCGGTCGTCAGGTCATATGTAGTGTTGAGCGGAACCTTTTCTGTCAGCGTCGTTGTACCTGCTGTGCCGCTGGAGTTAGTGCTGGTGATGTCATAAGTTAATATGTCACCCGCCTTGACGATGGCTCCAATGGGTGCAGGTAAACTATTGATTAAATTGAGTTTTTTTGTTGTGATAATACTGGCTGGCGCAATCGGGTTGGCAGCGGGCGCACACGCGGCGCAAGTTGCATCCGCACTGCTACTGACCACGTTAGCGATACTCGTTGCGGTGACAGGCAGGCTTGCATTTATCTTTACAGTGAAAGTTTTGCTCACGCTGCTATTGCCAGCGACACTAACGCTCTGCGTACAAGTGCTGGCGGCTGCGGCACATGTAGCGGTCCAACCTTCGGTCGTCAGACTATAAGTAGTGTTGGCGGGAACCGTTTCTGCTAGAGTCGTCGCGCCTGCTGTGCCGCTGGCGTTGGTGCTGGTAATGTCGTATGTCAGCGTATCGCCCGCTTTAACAATCGCTCCTGCGGCAGCAGTAACTCCATTGACGAGGCTGAGTTTCTTTATTGTCGTGATAATCGCGGGTGCTATCGGATTCGCTGCTGGCGAACATGCAGCGCAAGTTACATCTGCACTGCTGGTGACGACGTTCGCAACGTTGGTCTTTGTTGCGGGCAAGCTCGCATCGACTTTGACGGTGAAAGTTTTACTGATGCTGCCATTCCCAGCGACACTGACGCTCTGCGTACAGGAACTGGCCGCAGCCGCACAAGTAGGGCTCCAGCCTTCGGTGGTTAAATTGTAAGTTGTATTGGCTGGGACTTTTTCGGTCAGGGTCGTCGCGCCTGCTGTGCCGCTGGCGTTAGTGCTGGTGATGTCGTACGTTAGCGTATCGCCTGCTTTAACTGTCGCGCCAGTTGCGGCAGCGACACCGTTGATGAGAGTGAGTTTCTTGACTGTAGTGATTACCGCTGGGGCAATCGGATTGACTGGCGGAGCGCAAGCTGCACAAGTTACGTCGGCGCTACTGGTCACGACATTGGCGATACTCGTTGCTGTGGCCGGCAAACTCGCATCGACTTTAACCGTGAAGGTTTTGCTGACGCTGCTGTTGCCCGCAACGACTACTAATTGATTACAAATCGTCGCTGCTGCTGAACAAGTGGCGCTCCAACCTTCTGTGGTCAGACTATAAATAGTATGAAGCGGAACGCTTTCCGTGAGCGTCGTCGCGCCAGCCGTACCGCTGGCGTTGGCGCTGGTGATGTCGTAGGTCAGCGTGTCACCCGCTTTTACTGTTGCACCCGCTACAGCCGCCGCTCCGTTGATTAGTGTTAATTTTTTTATTGTCGCGATGCTTGCTGGCGCAATCGGATTAGCAGCCGGTGCGCATCCTGCGCAAGTCGCATCCGCGCTACTGTTGACCACGTTAGCAATACTGGTAGCGGTTGCCGGTAAGCTCGCATCGACTTTGACCGTGAAGGTTTTACTCACGTTGCTGTTGCCGGTAATGGCGATTGTTTGATTACAGGTCGTCGCTGCTGCTGAGCAAGTGGCGCTCCAGCCTTCTGTGGTGACACTATAAGTGCTGTTGCCCGGAACCGTTTCTGTCAACGTGGTCACACCCGCCGTGCCGCTGGTGTTGGTGTTGGTAATGTCGTACGTTAATGTGTCACCGGCTTTAACCGAAGCACCAACGGCCGCAATTGCGCCATTAATCAGTGTCAGTTTTTTTGTTGTCGTGATAGCCGCCAGCGCGAGCGGGTTCGCTGCTGGTGCGCATGCGGCACATGCTACATCTGCACTGCTGGCAACCACGTTGGCGATACTTATGGCAGTCGTCGGTAAGCTGGCATCGATTTTTACGGTGAAGGTTTTGCTCACGCTGCTGTTGCCAGCGATATTGACCGCTTGCGTGCAAGTACTGGCTGCGGCTGCGCAAGTGACACTCCAACCTTCAGTCGTGAGATTGTAAGTAGTGTTAAGTGGAACTTTTTCTGTAAGCGAGGTGGAGCCGGCGGTGCCGCTGCTGTTGGTGCTGGTGATGTCATAAGTCAGCGTATCGCCTGCTTTGACTGTCGCGCCTGCAGTAGCGGCGACGCCGTTGATTAAAGCGAGTTTCTTTACTGAGATGATAGCTGCCGGCGCTATCGGATTGGCCGCCGGGGCACAACCTGCACATGTTGCGTCAGCATTGCTGGTGACTACGTTGGCGATGCTGGTGGCTGTAGCAGGCAAAGTCGCATCGACTTTGAGCGTGAAAGTTTTACTGACACTGCTGTTACCCGCAACGACTATTATTTGGTTACAGGCAGTACTTGCTGCCGTACATGCGGGTGAAGTACTCCAACCTTCGGTCGTCAAACTATAAGTAGTGTTAAGCGGAACGCTTTCCGAGAGAGTAGCGGAACCAGCCGTAGCGCTGGCATTTGTGCTGTTAATATCATACGTCAGGACGTCACCTGCTTTGACTGTGGCACCAGCTGCAGCGGCGACGCCGTTAATCAAGCTGAGTTTTTTTACAGTAGTAATCGCTGCGGCTTGTATTGGATTGGCTGTAGGCGCACATCCTGCGCAGGTTGCATCTGCGCTGCTGGTGACGACGTTGGCGATACTCGTTGCAGTAGCTGGCAAGCTGGCATCCACTTTTATTGTGAAGGTCTTGCTCACGCTGCTGTTGCCGGGAACGGTCACTGTTTGGTTACAAGTGCTACCTGCCGCTGCACATGCCGGTGTGGTGCTCCAGCCTTCGGTGGTCAAACTATAGGTGCTGTTGGCAGGAACGGTTTCGGTTACATTGGTCGAGCCTGAAGTGCCGCTGGTATTGGTGCTGGTAATGTCATAGGTCAACACGTCACCAGCTTTGGCCGTCGCTCCGGCTGCGGCGGCTGCGCCGTTGATTAAGTTAAGCCTCTTCACCGTTGTAACGGTTGCTGGAGCGATCGGATTCGCCGCTGGCGCGCAAGCGGCACAAACGGCATCGGCGCTGCTAGTGACTACATTGGCAATATTCGTAGCAGTAACTGGCAAAGTCGCATCGACTTTGACCGTGAAGGTTTTAACCACGCTGCTGTTGCCCGCGACATTCACGAGCTGAGTACAGCTGCTCCCGGCTGCTGAACAGGCAGGTGTGGCGCTCCAGCCTTCTGTGGTCAAACTGTAAGTACTGTTGGCGGGAACGGTTTCCGTTAAATTAGTCGAGCCGGATACGCCTCCGGCGTTGGTGGTGGTGATGTCATAAACGAGCGTATCGCCTGCCTTGATAACAGTTGCTGCGCCAGCGCTAGCGCCATTCACCGTGAATATTTTTTTCACTGTGGTCAAACTTGCCGGCACAAGCACCGGGGTGACAGGCGTAGTAGCTGAACATGTAACAGGCGGACTGATAGCCGGGCAATTTACATCGCCTCCACCCGTGGCAGTGGCGGTATTGGTGCCGCCCGAAACGCCGACTGCTGTGGCCGCAACGGCGATGGGAGCAGTTACCGTTACGCTGGCATTCGGCGCGATGCCTGCCGCTATCAAACAACCGGTCACGCCGCTTGCCGGACAAGCACTTAAGGTACCGCCGGTCGCCGTGATGACTCCGTTGGTGGTGATACCAACCGGCAAAGTATCGGTTAATGCAACCGGCGCGGTAGTCGCTACGCCGCCTATATTTTTTATGACAACGGAATAACTTTGGCCCACAGCGCCGACTATCAGCGGACTGGCGCTGACGGATTTGCTGATGGCAAGCGACGGCGATCCTGCAGCCGTAACAGACGTAGTAACAGTGAGAGAAGTATTGTTGCCGGAAACGGGATCGGCAACGCCAGCCGGGGCGGTAACCGTTGCAGAGTTGGCAAGATTAGTGGTGCCTGTGATGGTGCCGGGAACAGTGATGGTGATAGAGCCGCCGAACGGCAAAGTCGGAATCGTAATTCCGCTTAAAAGCCCTGCTGCGGTAATCGCTGCGGGACAGGTTGCGCCGCCCGCTTGTGCGCAAATAATCGTACCGGGCGTAAAGCCTGCGGGCAGGGTATCTTTCACCACCGCACCGTTGGCGGCATTCGGCCCGATAAAATTATTCAGGCTAATTGTGTAAGTCAATGCGTCGCCTGAGTTGGCAATGGTTTTATCAACACTCTTGGCAATGGCTAAATCTGCAATCGGGCTGCATGGACTGACGGGGGTCGCGCTATTGCGCGGCGTTGGCGGGCTGATTTTGGCAAAGTCCGTCCCGTTGTTATCGGTTTCCGTACATCCCCCAACAAGACGCGACACGGCTTCATTATTGCTCGCAGCCAGGCGCGGCGCGGCCGTGGTTTCAAAAGCGCTTGCTGTGCCATAGCCAATGAAGTCGATGACTTGGGGCAAAGCCAAAGGATTCGCTACTGCGAGCACAACGGTTGTATTAACAAGTGCAACCTTGCCGTCGCGGGTGTTGATATTGGTCACGCCAAT
>JAYVGF010000176.1:0-9364 GCA_043772415.1 Betaproteobacteria bacterium | reverse complement strand
TCGTGGCAATCGCCGTTTGCACTCGACATTCGCTATGCGCGCCCTATCAAGGGCAAAGCCCTGGCGCAAAAAAGCGTAGAGGAAATGGAGCGCGCCAATGCTGGCGATGAAGCCAAGCGCAAAAAATGGGGCGAAGAAATGGAACGCCTGTTTCCCGACGTAAAAGACGGCGACCGTTTGGTCGGTGTACATTTGCCCGGCAAGGGTGCGCGCTTTTACAATCAGGAAAAATTACTCGGCATGGTCAACGATGCGGAATTCTCCGAAGCATTTTTTTCCATCTGGCTCGGCAGTAATAGCAGCGAACCATCTATGCGGAAAAAATTGTTGGGTTTGACTTGAGCTCTCACTCTTTACCGCGCCTGCTGGCTTACGGCATCCTCGGTTTGCCGCTGGCGATGGCGGCGCTGCCGATTTACGTGCACGTTCCCAAATTTTATTCCGACCTCGGCCTTGACCTCGCTGCTGTCGGCGGCTTGCTGCTTGTTGCGCGTTTGGCTGACGCATTCATCGACCCGTTACTCGGATTGTGGAGCGACCAATCACGCAAGTGGATACATGGACGCTTATGGTTTGTCGGCGTAGGCATGTTGTTGTTGGCAGCGGGCATGTTCGCTTTATTTAATCCGCTCATCGGCGCTGAGCATCTCGCGTTATGGTTGATGTTATCGCTGGCGGTGGTGTATCTCGGTTTCAGTATGGCGAGTGTGAGTTACCAAGCCTACGGCGCGGAGCTTTCCGCCGACCCGCACGAGCGCACCCGCATCACCGCGGCGCGCGAAGGGTTGTCGGTGATCGGTGTATTGCTCGCGGCAGCCTTACCGGAAATGTTTGCCCGCCTAGTCGGCGTGCGCGAGGGCTTTGCCCAATTCGCCACGCTGTATGTGCCGCTGGCGATGGCTTGCTGCACCATCATGTTATTAATGTCGCCGCGACCACCGCCCTATTCACATTCGTCAGCATCATTATTCGGCTTCAAATCATTGGTCGCGCCGTTTGCAAATCATCCGTTTCGCTTTTTGCTTGCCGCATTTTTACTCAACGGCATTGCGGCGGCGATACCGGCAACCTTGGTGTTATTTTTTGTGCAGGACGTGATCGGCCGTAGCGATCTTGCTGCGGTATTTCTCATTGCTTATTTTCTTGCTGGCGCGGCGGGCATGCCGCTGTGGGTGTGGCTGGCGCGGCGTATCGGCAAGCGCGGTGCGTGGCGTGCGGGCATGCTGCTGTCGGTGCTTACTTTTATTTGGGCGTTTACTTTAGCGCGTGGCGATGTCACGGCGTTTATGATTATTTGCGCATTGTCCGGCCTCGGTCTCGGCGCCGATCTGGCTTTGCCACCTTCGATGTTAGCTGACGTAATCGACTACGACGAAGCTAAGGGAAAACCACGCAACGAAGGCGCTTACTTTGGTTTATGGAATCTGGTTACCAAACTCAATCTCGCACTGGCCGCTGGGATTGCGTTACCGCTGCTTAGTCGATTGGATTATGTGCCGGGCGCGAAAGAAGCAAGCGCACAATCGCTCACGGCGCTGGCTGCGATTTATGCCTTGCTACCGTCGGCGTTGAAAATAGGTGCGGCCATGATGCTCAAGTTTGTGCCGCAAGCGAACGACGTGCAGCATGTCTTATCCGTGAAACGTGCTTGATTTTTATTGGAGTCTAAAATGAAATATAATCGTATCTATTTGATTTTATTAGTTTTTTTATCTAGCTGCGCGAGCGTGATGCCGAATGATTACGCCGCCGAAAAACCTGAGCTGGATCTCGCGCAATACTTCAACGGCACCATCGACGCATGGGGCATGTTTCAGGATCGCTCGGGCAAAGTCGTCAAGCGCTTCACCGTCGTGATCGACGCAAAATGGAAAGACAACGTCGGCACGCTGGATGAAGACTTTACTTATTCCGACGGCACTAAAGAGCGCCGCGTATGGACCATCACCAAAAACGGCGCACATGATTACACCGGAACAGCCGGTGATGTAGTCGGCAGCGCGATAGGCGTAGCCTATGGAAACGCGCTGAACTGGCGCTACGTCTTGGACTTGAAAGTGGGTGAGTCAAACTACCACGTCAACTTCAACGATTGGATGTATTTGATGGACGATAAGGTGATGCTCAACCATGCGGAGATGAGCAAATTCGGTTTCAAATTAGGTGAAGTGACGCTATCATTCAAAAAACGTTAAGCAGAAAAAGACCGTATGTCATTGAACCCGCCGATTACCGACTGGAATAATTTACGCGTGTGGATCATTGGCGCCAGCACGGGCATCGGCGCAGCACTCACAAAAGCTTTGCTGGCGAAAAATGCGCGCGTAGCGGTGTCATCGCGCAAAGTCGAAATATTACAAACTCTAGTCGCGGGCCATAAAAAAAACGCTTTGCTATTGCCGCTGGATTTGACACAAATAGAGCAAATTCGCGCTGCACAAAATACTTTGGTAACACACTGGAGTGGCTACGACCTGGTGTTGTTCGTCGCAGGCGACCACAAGCCGATGCGGGCATGGGATTTCAAACTCGACGACGCGCGGCATTTGGTCGAAATCAATTTAATGGGCATCGTCAACGGCTTGTCCATCGCCATTCCGCAAATGTTGTCACAATCAAAAGGCCACATCGCCATCGTCGCCAGCGTCGGCGGTTATAGCGGCTTGCCGCAAGCCTTGATTTACGGCGCGACGAAAGCAGCGTGTATCAATATGGCCGAGACGATGTACATGGATTTGCAGCCGAAAAATATTGCCGTGACTTTAATCAATCCCGGCTTTGTCAAAACCCCGCTGACGGATAAAAATACTTTTGACATGCCTGCGCTGGTGTCGGCGGAAGCAGCAGCGGCGGCGATTATTGCCGGCCTGGAAAAAGGTCAATTTGAAATTCATTTCCCCAAACGCTTTACGCTGTGGCTAAAACTATTGCGCATGTTGCCGTATCGATTATATTTTTATTTAATTCATAAATTTACCGGACTATGACCGACACGCGCATTGCCAAGCTGATCGACTTTTATCACCTGCTCACGCCGGAAGCGGTCGCGCGTATGAGCGATTTTTATACCCAAGACGCCTATTTCAAAGATCCGTTTAACGAAGTCAATTCGCTGGAAGACATCCAACACATTTTTCACCACATGTTTGTTTCGCTGAACGACGTAAAATTCAACGTCACGGAAACCATCGCGCAGGATTCTGGCGTGGCACTCGTGTGGGATTTCACTTTCCGTATCAAAAAATACCAACCGGAGATCCAGCAGCGCATCCGCGGGGTCAGTCATATTCGTTTCAATAGCGATGGCAAAGTCAATTACCACCGCGACTATTGGGATGCAGCGGAAGAGTTATATGAGAAGTTGCCGCTGATCGGTGCGTTAATGCGCTGGCTGAAAAAACGCGTGGGATAAAAAATGTAGCCTGGGAGCAGCGTAGCGGATTCCGGGGTTCATTCAGTGTCTCCAGCAATCCCGGATTACGCTACGCTTCATCCAGACTACTCTTGCTGAATTCAGACATAAAAAAGCCCGCACTGCGGGCTTTCTATCACATAGCGAAACAGCTGATTACTTGTAGTAACCCACTGCGCAAACCTGATCGCCGATTTTGGTCACAAAGCTGACTTTTTGTACCGGCTCAGTCGTGCCGGGGCGCGGCCACATGTACGCGACTTCCTTCACGCTGCCTTCTGCGGCAGTTTTGTAAATTTCTTCGCCCAAAGATTTGCCCGCTTTGTCTTTCAACTCTTTTAAGCTCTTGCCATTTAGCGATGGATGCGCGGTGAAATTACCATCAGGCCCGCCGCAAAAAGGATACAAGTCACGGTCTTTGAAACCCGCCTCGCCTTTAGCGAATTGTCCCAGTGCTGCGGCTTTATCAGCCTTGACCGCAGCGATGGCTTTATCGAGCATGGCTTTGGCTTCGTCCGCAGTGCCGAATTCACCGGCAAAGCCTGAAGTGGATAAACTAAAAAGCGCTATGGATGCGATCTGAATAAAATGACGTTTCATGAATGGACTCCTAAAGATTGAATAGGTAAAAATGTCTCGCTGCAGAGCAGCGAATAAATAGTACACCGGACAGTGCGAACAAGCATTAAAAATCGGGACCCAATTTTGGACCGTATAAGGCGGTTGTAATTAAACTAACCTCATATGTCTGGTCGATCTGTCATAGGGTTTGCTGAGCTCATCAGCCCAGTACTGCGCTACGCGTCATCCAGATTACGCTTGCTAACCAGTTATTTCATGTCTGGAATAGTACGCTGAATAAAGGTTCTCATTGAATTCCCATCTGTGACCAGTCGATAAAAATATTTTTTTCCAGGTTTTAAATCTTGATCGATTGTATTGAGCGCATGATAACCAAACAGGTCTGTTGGAATTACACCAAATATATGCTCTCCTGGTATTAGAATAAACTCAATTTTTTCTCCAGTATCTAGCGAAGCAACTTTCTTTCCGTCTATAAATAAATGTTGATGCACACCCGAGCCCGTAAGTCCAACATCCCGTATAAAAATAGCGCGGGAATTGCCTTCCTCGGCTAATTTTTCGATTAAAAAAATTCTTTCTGGCGGAACATCCCTCGCGCTCCCACTTGAAATTGGTGAGGTCGCACAACCTGCCAGCAACATAATTACCATTACAGAAAACAGTTGTAATTTCATAATTACCTTTTGTACTTAAACCCATGCATGCATGAAGTGCTGCTGGGCTTACCAGCCCAGCCTACGAATCAAGTTGGAATTACGATTTCGGAATCGGCACCGGCGCAGGCGCTTGCGGCGGTGGCTGGATGCCGCCGCTTGATGGCTCTGCTGGCGGCGTGTAGTTCGGGGCGGTCGCCGGGACTTGCGCTGGCACCTGTAGCGGAACTTGCGCGGGACCAGGCGCTACGCTCGCAGGCGTGGCGCCGGCGTCGGTGCGCGTCGCGGCTCCGGCTGGCGCAGGCACTGCTGCTGCCGCACGGTATTCAAATACTTTCACAACCCGCAAGACATCCGAAGTGCTGGCAGCAATGTTGGCCGCTGCGTCGCCTTCTTCTTTGGTGACAATGCCCATGAGATAAACCACACCGTTTTCGGTGACCACTTTGACATGGTTCGGATAAAACGCGCCGCGTCCTGTGCTGGCGAAACGGGTTTTGACTTTGGTAGTGATCAAGCTGTCGTTGCTGCGCGAACCGAGTTCGGTGTTGGGCATGACGACGATTTCGTTTTGAACTTGGGTGACTCCATCGATGCCGCGCACTAAGGCATCCATGCCCGCTTTTTCCTGCTCGGTCGGCGCTTCGCCGGTGAGCAATACTTGCTTGCCGTAACTGGTGACGTTGATGTGATGCTTGCCTTTGTAGGCTTCAGCGATACGATTGAGTGCTTTTATTTCTATCGATTGGTCGTCAGCTTGTGTGCCGACACTGCGGCGGTCTTCCGCAATCAGACCCGCTGCAACGATGCCGCCAACAGCCAGCGGAATACATGCCTGCAATAATAACATGCTTAAAAAACTTAATATAATCAAGAGGTTACGCATTTATTCTACTCCTAATAAAATACAATCAATAACATCGCACAAGCAATGCAGCGTGAGCAAATGCACTTCTTGGATACGTGCGGTGTTCTCGTGTTCCACACAAATATGAAAATCGTTGGCGTCGAGCAGCGAAGTGATTTGCCCGCCGCCGCGACCGGTCAATGCAACGACCGCCATGCCGCGTTCATGGGCGGCGAATATCGCTTCGATGACATTTTTTGAATTGCCGCTGGTTGAAATAGCGAGCAGCACGTCGTTCGGTTGACCCAGCGCACGTACTTGCTTGGAGAAAATCTGCTCGAAAGCGTAATCATTGGCGATCGAAGTCATGGTGGAACTGTCCGTCGTCAACGCCATCGCGGCGAGGCCCGGCCGTTCCATTTCGAATCGATTTAATAATTCCGCCGCGAAATGCTGGCAATCTGCCGCCGAGCCGCCGTTGCCGCAGGCGAGGATTTTTCCGTCGTTCAATAAACATTGCGCCATGCGTTGTCCGGCCCGTTCGATCGGCTCGCTCAGCACGGTTTTCATTTTTTGTTTCAACGCGGCGCTGTCGTTGAAATGCTTGACGATGCGCTGGTTCAAGTTAAGTTCTGCGGATTTATCTACGGGCATCAGTCATTCTCCAAAAGCATTTTTAATCCATTCGATTTTATCAGCACTCAGGCCATCCAGCAGTAAAACATCAAAGCGGCATGGCGGCAAGCCGCTTTGCACGGATAAATAGTGACGCGCGGTGGCGAGAATTTTTTGTTGCTTGGCGGGCGTGATGCTGGCCGCTGCGCCGCCGAAGTTGCCGGAGCTGCGTAATCTTACCTCGACAAATACCAAAGCCGCGCCGTCTTTGGCGATGAGATCGATTTCACCGTGACGACAGCGATAATTGCGTTCGATGATTTTTAATTTGTGTTGAATCAAATAGTCGGCAGCCAGGTCTTCCGCCGCTGCGCCGGATTTTTGCGTCGATTTGAGGCCGAAAATATTCAAATGCCCACTGCTCCGGCGAATAATAAACTTGCTTTGCCTCGCAGCACATCCGAGAATGCGCTATACGCAGCCTGCCCAATCGCTAATATCATTTTGTGAAAACCCCTGTGTCCCAAGACCATTCAACCCTCCATACGACGGCTTCATTATATGTGGTGGCCACGCCGATTGGAAACCTGCGCGATATTACTTTGCGCGCGCTGGATATTTTGGGCGGCGTCGATGCCATCGCGGCCGAGGATACGCGCAATACGCGCCACCTGCTCGACGCACACGGGATTACGACGCGCTTGATGGCGCTGCACCAGCATAACGAGCATGAAGCCGCGCAAAAAATTATTGCGCTGCTACGCGAGAATAAATCCGTCGCGCTAGTGAGCGACGCGGGCACGCCTGCCGTGTCCGACCCCGGCGCGTTGTGCGTGCAGGCGGTGCGCGAGGCGGGATTTGCCGTGGTGCCGATCCCCGGCGCGAATGCGGCTATCGCTGCGTTGAGCGCCTCCGGCATGGGCGAAAGCGGATTTCTGTTCGTCGGTTTTTTACCGGCCAAATCCGGCGGACGAAAAAAAATCCTGCAAGCGTTAGTAGCCTTGCCGCAAACGCTGATTTTTTACGAAGCGCCGCATCGCATTATTGAATTCACGCAAGATTGTGTAGCGGTGTTCGGCAACCAGCGTAAAATCACCTTTGCGCGTGAATTAACTAAATTATTTGAACAAATTCATAGCTGCTCGCTGGAGAAAGCGCAGGCGTGGCTGGAAGCGGATGCGAACCATCAACGTGGTGAGTTTGTCGTATTAGTGCAAGGCGCATCGACTTTGCCCGATGATGGCGCTGAGAGCGAACGTGTGTTGCGCTTGTTACTCGCCGAGCTACCATTGAAACAGGCATCATCACTAACCGCGCAAATCACCGGCGCTAAACGCAACGCATTATATGAACTGGCGCTTAAACTGAAAGCTGAAGCTAACGATGCCTGATTCCTTACAAAAATTTATTTTCGAACACACCCCGATACGCGGCAGCATTGTGCAACTCGGCGCGACTTGGCAGGCCGTGCTGGAGCGTCACGAATATCCGCTGCCGATCAAAAATATACTCGGCGAACTGATGGCATCGGCGGCGCTGCTCGCCACCACGCTGAAGTTTGACGGCAGTTTGATTATGCAAATCCAGGGTGACGGCGCGGTGAAATTGCTGGTGGTGGAATGCAATTCGGATCTGACCCTGCGCGCGATGGCGCAATGGGACGACGGCTCGCTCGATGGCCTCATCAGCCTGCGCGAACTCACCGGCGACGGACGCTTTGTCATCACCATCGATCCGAAAGACAGCCGCCAGACTTATCAAGGCATTGTCGAACTCACCGGCGAAACGGTGGCGGATACCTTGCAACACTATATGGAAACCTCCGAGCAACTCGCTACGCGCTTGTGGCTGACGACGGAAAATAATCAGGCCGCTGGGCTGTTGTTGCAAAAATTGCCCGGCGATCAAGAGCTGGATGTGGACGCATGGAACCGCGCCGTGCATCTGGCTTCGACGGTAAAATCCGCTGAGTTATTTTTGCCGACAGAAGAAATTTTGCATCGCTTGTATCACGCAGAAGATGTGCGTTTGTTCGAGCCGATTGCGGTGAGCTTTCGTTGCACTTGCTCGCGCGAGCGCGTGGTGGGTATGCTGCGCATGATAGGCCGCGACGAAGTCAGCGCCACCTTGCAACAGGAAGGCAAAGTCGAAGTCACTTGCCAGTTTTGCAATCGGCAATATCAGTTTGATGCAGTCGATGCCGAACAATTATTCGCCAGCGATGCGATCACTCCCGCGCCACCAATAAAACATTAATAAAATCAAATACTTATGATAATAATCACCCGCCCGGACGACTGGCATTTACACCTGCGCGATGGCGACTTGATGCGCGATGTATTGCCGGACACAGCAAAACGTTTTGGCCGCGCCATCATCATGCCCAATCTGAAACCGCCGATTACTACGGTACAAGCGGCAGCGGAATATCGTCAACGCATAGTTGATGCAATTCCAAAAGGCATGCAGTTTGAACCGCTGATGACTTTGTATTTGACCGACAATATGTCGCCAGCGGAAATCGCCCAAGCGAAAGCCAGCGGATTCATCCACGCGGTGAAATATTATCCGGCGGGCGCGACCACTAATTCCGATTCCGGCGTGACCGCGTTGGAAAAAACCTACGCCGTGCTCGAAGCCATGCAGCAACAGGACATGCCTTTGCTACTTCACGGCGAAGTGACCGACAGCAGTGTAGATATTTTTGACCGCGAAAAAGTTTTTATCGACACGATATTAGTGCCGCTGGCGAAAAAATTTCCGTCGCTAAGAATTGTGCTGGAACATATCACCACCTCGCACGCCGCAGATTTTGTTCTCGCCGCCGGAAAAAATATCGCCGCGACCATCACCGCGCATCATTTGCTGCTCAACCGCAACGCGATTTTCCAAGGCGGCATCCGCCCGCATAATTATTGCCTGCCGATACTCAAACGCGAAAGCCATCGACTCGCGTTAATCAAAGCCGCCACCAGCGGTAACCCAAAATTTTTCCTCGGTACCGACAGCGCACCGCACGCCAAACACACCAAAGAAAATGCCTGCGGCTGCGCCGGGCTGTACACTTCACACGCAGGCATCGAGTTATACGTCGAAGCATTCGATGCGGTAAACGCCCTCGAAAAACTCGAAGGCTTTGCCAGTTTTTACGGCGCAGATTTTTATAAGCTGCCGCGCAACACGGAACAAATTACATTGGAAAAATCAGCTTGGAAAGTGCCCGTTGAAATCAAATTCGGCGAGAGTGGGTTA
>JAYVGF010000175.1:0-13129 GCA_043772415.1 Betaproteobacteria bacterium | reverse complement strand
TATTGGCCATGTCATTTGCTTCATTTAGTGCTTTTGCTTGGGATGGGACGGCCAGTGGGAAAATTAGCCTGATAGAGACGGTTGGTGGCGGCGCTGGCGCTCCGGGTAATTACGATACCAGGGTCTACCTCACTGGTACCGCGACTATGTGCGGCAGTGTGCACGCATGGGCGTATGTCAATGCTAATGACGGCAATTATAAAGGTATTCTTGCTAACATTCTGACCGCTAAAGCGATGGGTCTTAATGTAATTCTGTACACAACACGCGAGGCGACCGGCTATTGTCGCCTCGGTTTTATGGCCATCTCTTGATGGCTCCGAGTTGATCGCCGATTAGTCTTAATTCACAAATTGCAGTGTGTTCGTACTCGCGAAGTAATTGGTTCTCCTCATTTCGAATGCAAGGAAAATATATGAAAAAGATCATTTGCTTGGCTCTTTCCGCTTTCATATTGATGCTTAGCTCGTCGCCTTCATATGCCGTCACGGGATGTAATGTTGCAATAAGCTCACTTTGGACTGGCGACGCAGGGACAGTTTGGGTGGCTTCACCGAACGGTCAGTTTTACGTGCTCTCATCCCATTTAAGTCAAAAGCATATTCTCTCTTCTGTCTATATGGCCATTGCGCCTCGATCGGACAATGTAGGAATATGGTTGCCTGCTAATTAGGTCTCATTGCTGAACATGCCTACAAAGTCGCAATACCGACTGAAGCGGTTAGATAAATTGCTAAGGATATTTATGAAAACCAAAATCAAAATTGCTTTATCTCTCCTATTTTCCTTGGTGTATACATTTGCTAACGCTCAGGTCTCAACTTACAAGGACGCACTAAAAAATGCGAACTATAAGAGCTACGCCACAGACGTCAGTAGGGACGGCATTCCCGATGTCTTGCTTATAGCAGAACAAAAAATAGTGATGGTCCCGATCGACGATGATCTGATCATGGGAAATTTTAGATTGGATGTTTATGCCTGCAAACAATTTTCTCCTTGATTTTAATCGGCATTGATCAATTGCAAATTTATGTTTTGGAATTAGCTTTGTGCTTTGTGCGGCGCGACAATTAGACGAGGTATTTAAAAGTGAAAAAATTAATTTCAGCATGTAGCTTATTGATTTTATTTTGTACAAATTACGATACCTTTGCTGTGCAAGAATCTTCGCTTTCTGTTCGCTCAAATGACCCAGAATTCGCATGGCAAAAAGATTGGCATGAAAGGCAGAGATGGGGAGGTCGGGTTGGCTATATAGACAAAAATAATAACCTTAAAGCTAGGCTTACAGAGGGTGACAGTGCGCAATGGGTGACGGTCGCAAAAGGGATTAAAGATTTTCAATTGCTTGATAATCGAGTTGCCATATTACAAAAAAATGGCGCACTTTTATTGTCGGAAGGGGTACTCAAGAATAGCTTCCGACTGGTTAGTAACTCTGTTGAAAAATTTCAACTCACGAATACCCGCATAGGCATGTTGAGTACAAATGGCATATTCAGCGTCAAGGAAGTGGGCTTTAAGCCAGAGCTCGTTGCAAGTGGTATTAATGCCTTTCATATCATTGCCAATAGATCTGCGTTATTAGATGAAGCAGGAACCTTATGGGCACAACAAGGCGGCACAGTCGGGCGATATATTGCCATCGCTAGTAAAGTTAGAGATTTTCAACTGGAGCGCGATTGGCTTATTTATCTTGATGAATCTGCCAATTTAATGGCGACTAGGGGCGTTATTAATAAAGATTTAAAATTTAATAAGATTGGAGAGAGTGTCGATATTTTTGAAAGTGAGGCATATGTTGTAGCAGATGCCACTCAGCCCACATATCGATTACGGATCGCAGCCGTTGATAAAAGCGGTTATCTTTCCTATGGTGACTCCGAAAATTCAAACTTTAAGTTACAAAAAATAGCTAACTCTGGGTTAGCCAAAAAAATAAATTGGAACGCTGGCCGACTTGCCGTTATTTCACCGACAGGCGAAGTGAGTGTCGCGGATACTGATGGTGCAGGTCAATTAAATTCATTTAGTTGGAAGGGTGTATTTGATGAATTTCATCAAGGCTCGGAGGATCTGTCACTTCACCGTATTGGCACTTCACTCTTTTTAAGGCGCGGATCCGAGACTTTAACAGCGGCAAGAAGCGCAGAGGCTGCGAAGAAAGATACGCAGATTGCTACGGACATCTCCCAAGCGGCAAAAATTGCTATTACCTCAGTTAGACCCGCAACCTTACGTAAATCAGTTTTTTCTGACAAATTTTCTGGCAATGTGAGTAATAAAAGCTCTGGTCAATCAGCAGTTTTTTTCAACTCACCCTCCCCAGAGGTTGATTTATTTGAAGAACAATCTTCAAGTACGAAGCAATAATATGAATAAAATTACAGTTAATGCATTAACGGCTGCATTATCTTTTGCGGTTCTTTTCTTAAGTCATTTTGCTTCTGCGGCAGTAATTCCCATCGTTATCGACGACGATTTAACGATTTTTGTTGCTTGCCCGGATATAAGGGGTTCAACCAATGCCCCTGGTGCGACTATAACGCTTACGCCTGGAGGAATTACAGTAACTACTGATAGCCAAGGTGGATTTTTAATTCCCTGCGTCAAACCGAACTCAAGTTATACATTGACCATATCGAAGCCTGGTAGTAATTTTATTATTAATAGTCAAGCCGTAACTACGGCTACAACGAGTGTCTCCAACGTCCTAGGCTTTGATTTTGTCGAGCAAATGCAATTAAACTTCCCTCGTCTGCCCACTCCAACAGAGATAACTTATTTCAACGATTTTCAATACAGCGCTAACTCACGTAGAACCGTGTACGTGCCAGGGGAATATTTTTGTAAAATTAATGATAGTGGCGGGGTTCTCGTCTCGAATATGGCGCAGCTAGCTTGCAGGCCGAATTTACCGATAACAAAAGGCTGTTTTATCAATCCTTTTTATGATCCTAACTATCCAAATAGCACTATTTGTACTCCTCCAGTATGGGCCGATATTTCGGTCAGGTGCGATGTTTTACGTAATGACGCCCATACTTGTGGCCTTAATGCTAATGTATGTAAGGGCTTAAATTCCGGACCAAAAGTGCTAGTTTCCGACCCAATAGGTACTGCTGGCGATTCAATTAATTATTTGGGTTGCTCCGGCTTCAGAGCTTTCCCAAATGGGGCAATTACCGGCAAAAATGTCATCGCCGGGGAAATTACGCCTGATGGTTGGGCGATTTTGCCAACAAACAGCGCCGCGACAGAATGGATTGTCGCGGTGCCGATTGGAAAGCGACTATACTTTGATGAAAGTAATTTGGGCGCAGCGGTCGGGAAAGGACCAGTACGAGGAGATGGAATTGCGTATAACTTGAACAATACGCCTATTTTCGACAACACAACTCTGTTTGGCGGCGGCAATGGGCCGGCGTGCTTCAAGGGGAGTACTGATTGCGTCGTTCTGGCAAATAGAGCAAAGGCGCAGAAAGTGAATGGCGTCTGGACCATCACAATAACAGGATTTATGACCGCAGATAGTTTGCCGCAGAATGTTAATGATGCGTTACTGGACATCGAGATGCTTAGCTCATATGGAAGCGCTCCAAATCCAACCGTCCGTGCCGTATCTGAATGGTTAGTAAAGACAGGGCATTACAAGGATGCAACTCTTATAGGGCATAGTTTAGGCTCGATGGATGTTGTTACGTTATATTCGATGGGCCTTGGGAATGCTATGGTTACTCTAGCTCCACCTTGGGAAATACCGGATGGGGCAATGTTACGAGTACCGAATTTCAATAGCCCAAGAAGTGCATCACATTTCTGTGGCGTTAATGACAAAATTTGTAATATTCCAACTGCCATTTGTGGGGGGCAGTCGAGTACAAACTTTTGTAGACAATCGAAAAGTGTAAATTTGCAAGAGATTAACACAGGAACGCAGGATCCTCATGACCGAGACCTTTATCAAACTTATATTTTCGGTGAGCCAAAATTTTGATAAAGAATACCCAGTTACATTTTTTATACGTTGCTGATTTTTAAAGTCTATTATTAAGTCAAAATGAAAATTTTTATTGTTGGAAGCTTGTTACTTTTCATGTTACTAATATTCCCGTTTTTTTTGGTTGTTGTCAGCAAAAAAGGGGAAGGGTATCGAAAAGTTTGTGGAATCCTTGCGTTGGTTTTTGCCATTTTACTGGTCATACCTTTTTTCTTGCCTAATAGTTTTTGGCAACAGCATAGCTCTCTGATGTACAGCATGACTATTTTCGGTTTGACTTTTTTACCTGTTACGATCTTAGTATTGCCCATTATTGTCCCTGGGTATTTGATTTGGGGATTGTTACTGCTAACCAAGTCGAAAAAACCACACAAACTTGATTATTAGCGCGTAGGTGAACTAATAAACGCGACACCGTATAAGCGTGGCGCAGAGATGTTCGAAAAAATGTCCACCAGCGAAGAATTTTTGGAGTTTTTGACGCTACCAGCATACGCGGCGATAGCATGATAAGTATTTGAATAAATTGAATTATTTATGCGGGGCACGGCCCGCTCTTTTTCGCCCTATAAGTCTTGAAGAGCTTTTGTGTAGCGTGTGCACTGCGCACGAAAATGCACCGTTCGAGCTCGATGCGAAGTAGTACATATGAGGGTTCTTTTGTGCGCGATGCGCACGCTACGGCGATCAACGCCCAAAAATAATTTTTTCGTGCTGTATAATTTTTGCTGCAATGCTGATGCACATATAGCCGAGTAACAAAGTAATCAAAGCCGCAATCAGCGCGAACAACGGATTGATGCTGTTGCCGCGGATCAAGTCCCCGAGCAATAAATTTTGCGACAGCAGCGGTACTGCCATGGTCTCCAGTTTTGATTTCATCGGCTTGAATAGCAGAATAATCGGCGGCAACATGACAAAAAATATCATCACCGAAGCGGTGATTTGCGCTTCTTTGAAAGTTTTGGCGAACAGCCCGGTGAGCGTCAGCAAGCCGGCAAATAAAAATGAAGTCGGGATGACCAACCAACACGCCAATAAAAATTCCAGTGGGCCGAAGCGGATGGCGACGCCGACGGTATGAAAGGGGAAAATATTCAGCGTGATTAAATAACTGGTAAAGGTGATCACCACTGCCGCGATACTGAACAGACTCGCTGCCAGCCATTTTCCGGTGAGCAATTTTTGCGGCGAGATAGGGTTGACCAGCAGCGGTTCGAGCGAGCCGCGTTCGCGCTCGCCCGCGCTCATGTCCAGGCTCATGGCCATCGCGCCGATAAATGCTGCCAGTAATCCATAGCCAACCGCCAGCTTGAGAATAAATGAATCCGATTGCTGCGGCGGTGCCAAGTCCACTTCTTCGGCTTTCACCACTTTCATCACGCCAGGGTCGATGCCGCGCGCGAGCAGGCGTAATTCGCCCATGTTCATGCTGTAGTTTTCAATTAAGTGTCTGACTTTGTTGACCACGCTGATGCCGTTTTTTTGCGTACTATCGACGATGATTTCGAGTTTCGCGGTTTCGCCCGTGCTAAAACTCTGCGGAAACTTTTCCGGTATCGACAGCACGGCGTCCAGTTTGCCGTCGCGGATTCTATTCTCATAATCCGCCGGTGCCGTTTCGGTTTGCACTTCGTGGCTATGCAAATAATCTATCAGGGCCGGCGCGCGTTCGGCGCCGAGCACCGCCAGTTTCAGCGTGTCGGTTTTGCTCATTTGGTCTTGCATGCTGTAGAACATCGGGCCGAACATCATGGGGCCCATCAACGCGAGCATGCCGAGATTGTTGATCACCGAGCGCCGGTCGCGCCAGTGATCGAGCACCTCTTTTTTGAAGACGGCGAAAATTTGTTTCATGCCGCCAGTCCTTGTTCACTGCCGATGATGTCGATGAACGCATCTTCGAGATTGGCTTTGCCCGTTTGCGTGAGCAATTGATCGGGCGAGCCTTCGCCTTTCACCACGCCTTTGGCGATGATGATGACATGATCACACAGCGCGGTAACTTCCTGCATGATGTGCGACGAGAACACCACGCACTTGCCCTCAGCGGCGAGCGATTTGATCGCGCTGCGCATGGCGCGCGTGGTCATGATGTCGAGACCGTTGGTCGGCTCGTCGAGAATAATCGTATGCGGATCGTGTATTAAAATTCGTGCAATCGCGGTTTTCATTTTTTCTCCCTGCGAAAACCCCGTCACGCGCCTATCAATTATTTCATATAAATCAAGTAGTTGCGTAATATACGCGATGCGGACTTTTTGCTGCTTTTCGCTCATGCCGTGCAGCTCGGCGTAGTAGGCAATATTTTCGCGCGCAGTGAGGCGTTGATACAAGCCATGCGAATCCGACAATACGCCGATGCGTTTGCGCGCTTGTATCGGTTGCGCAAACGTATCGATGCCATCAATGCGCACCGTCCCTTTGTCCGGCTGCATCAAACCGTAAATCATACGTAGCGTCGTCGTCTTGCCCGCGCCATTAGGACCGAGCAAACCGGTGATGGAGCCGTCCGGCGCAGTAAAACTTACGTTGTCCACCGCGACGGTTTTGCCGAACATTTTTCTCAACTGATGCGCTTCGATCATGATGGCGGACCGGAGAAATTGGTAAAGAAGGCGGGGCGGGCTATATTTTTTACGCACTCTGTATCAAGCTTGTCGGCGTTACCCGCCTTAAAAAAATCCGCAATGAGTTGCGGAAAGCAGCCATGCGGCGACACTGCATGCGAGAGATTTTCTGCCACCACATGTTTGCTGCGCGATAAAGATTTCGCCACCAGATCTCCCCACAGCGGCGGCGTGGCCGGATCCAGCGCGCCGGATAATATCAACACCGGCACGTCGCTTTTCACCGGCGCGGCATGTTCTGGTGGAATTTTTCCTTTCGGCCACATGGCGCAAGTCTTCAACAACGAATCGAACATATCGGCGTGAAACAGTGGATTGGCCAGACCTTGTATTTCTTCTTTGCGGATGAACGAAACATCTTCAGCGCAGATCACCGACATGAACATACCGAATGACATCGAGTCCTCAAGCTCGGTGGAAAATGCCGTGGTCTGTGCAATCAGCGGCGCGAAATTTCCTTGCTTCGCTTCGCTGACGGTGAGCGGCAGCAGGCTACCGTAGCTGGCGCGATACAGTATTGAGCGCAGACTGGACACAAACATGCGTTGGTCCATCACCACTTCGGTTTTTTCGTTGGTGGCCGGATTATTCAGGCTGATTTTCACTGGCGCTTTTTCCAGCGCGGCGGAAATTTGCAGCAGATCCTGTTGCAGATTAGGCGCGAGCTGTTTGCAACCCGCCACTTTCATGCAGTCATCTATGGTCCGTTGCAAGGCGGCCTGCGCGTCGCGTCCGGCGTGCAGCGGTAATTTGATCGCCGTCGGCGCAACGCCGTCGAGCACGCCGCTGCGTACGTGTTGCGGATACGCACGTATATACGACAGCGCCATACGCGTGCCGTAGGATACGCCCCACAAATTCAACTGGTCATAACCCAAGGCCGCGCGCACGTCTTCCATGTCTGCTACCGCATTCGGCGTGGTGTAATGTTCCGGCGCTGCGTCGAGTGTTTGCAGGCAGGCTTGCATCTGTTTGGGGGAATCTTGGTCGACTAATTTTTCTGCTAAGGACATATTTTTATTTTTGTCATGGCAATTAAGCGGATTGGATTTTCCGGTGCCGCGTTGATCAACCAGAATAATTTCGCGCTCGCGCCGCGCCTTATGCAAGACCTGATAAGCGACATGCCCGAGTTTGACTGCCGCTTGCCCCGGCCCACCCGCGAAAAACACTATCGGGTCAGCTTGCGGGTTGGCGCTGACAGAGGGAATCACCGCGATGTTCAGCGCTATTTTGCGTCCGCTATTACTTTGCCGATTTTCAAATACTTCCAATGTGCCGCAGCGCGCTTCGACCGACACGCCTTCGAGACGGCAGCTTTGTAGGTCGAGCGAGGGTTTGTTGAGTGAAGATTTCTGCCCGTTACAAGCAGCAAGAATAATCGCGGCAAAAATCAATAAAGTGTAACGGATGAAATGCAAGTTGATGCCTGGTCGGTAGTGGAGTATTTTCAGCAACCATAGCAGACCTGCGCAATCAGGGCAATTGTTTGGCCACTGACGGGCTGTACATCATCTCTTCTAATCCTCTCGTGGCGTTTGCACTGCGCACAAAAGTGCAGGCTCTGAGTTCATTGCGCTTGCTTGGTGCAAGTGGCGTAAAGCTGAACCTCTACGTTCGACGTCGTAGGGTGGGCCACACCCACCAAAAAAATAAAACACGAAGTGAACAGCCTTTTCTTATCCGGCGGGTGTGAGCCGCCCTACGTTTTGCGTTGCGTTTGAAGACGAAATAAAACCCTGAATCAACGCCGGAACGACGCAAGAAACAAACTGAAGCGGGGGCGCTCCGCTGCTTCTTTCACAGGCTCGACTTGCTTTGCGGTGGGTCCACTGCGACGTAAATGTTGCGCCACGATGCGGCCCCAGGTTTTGCTTTTGCGGGATTTCGCCTTGGCGTTCATGCTTCCCTCTTTGGTGTGCAATTACATAGCTGCTGATTTCAGCTTAGTCGCACCTGGAAAAAGCGGAATGGGGTGTATGCCTTATATGTTTTGCACGGAGTATTTATTCCTACTGGACGGCGAAGCGAAAGATGGCCGAAATGACGTCCGAGGAAGAATGATGGAGGGTTCGATGCGCCGGTTCTTGTATGAACGAAACGCTGAGCCAGTTGACGGCGTTTTGGTTCGAATAACTCACCACGAACGCACACCAAATTATCTTTCGTCCTACGCTTGCCGCAAGAGGTAACGAAAAATTCTTAATATAATCATATAGTTATGTAAAAACCAGCTTTACATATATAGCCTGGATTTACTTGCCGGCAAGGTATGTATTAGCGCGGGTTATTTTTCTTTCAAAGGCGTTCCTGCGTAAGCCGCTTCTGTCGGCATGGCAATTTCCAGCGCCGGCAACAAGCGACCGATGCCGGACAGCACGCGATATTGCGCGGCGAGCTCGGAAAATAATCCGGTGGAATAGGATAAGCGCGAATTAAAATATTCGTTTTCCGCGTTGAGCAAATCGAGTAATGAGCGTTGGCCGATGCTGAATTGTTTGGCATACGCTTCGCGCGCATTGGCGCTGGCATCGACATATTGTTTCAACACCACATTGCGTTCGCGTGCGCTGGTGAAGCCGTTGTAGGCCAGCGACACGCCTTCTTCCACTTGCCTGCGTATGCGTGAGAGATTTTCATTGGCTTCGTTAATCAAATGCGAGGTCTCGCGGATTTTCGCCGCGTCTGCGCCGCCTTTATATAAGTTGTAGCGTAGCTTGAACATCGCGGCGAGCTCTTCGTTGCGACCGCTGATGCTGTGTTCGCCGTGATTGGCGCCGAGCTCAAAATCCACGCGCGGCGACAGTGCCGATTTAGCCACGGCGTTTTGCGCTTTGGCGGTCTCAAGGTCGGCGCGCGCGGTTTTCAGCGCAGGATGGTTTTCAATCGCGTAATCGAGCGCGGCGGTTTCGTTGGCGGGCAGTGAAGCAGCAACCACGCTGGGTTTTCTCAACGCGTTAGGGCGCAACGCAAGCAGGCGTAAAAACGCTATCTCGGCATCCTTCAAACTGCTTTGTTCCGTGCGCAAACTGGCTTTCGCCAACGCCAAACGACCGTCGGCCTGGTCAAGATCGGCTCGACGACCGACCCCGCTATCCGAGCGCAGCTTAATCATTTCGTAAATACGTTGATGCGATTCAAGATTGCTGATGGCGAATTCCGTGCTCTCTTGCCGACGCAGAATCTCCAGATACGCGCCGACCACGCGCAGCGCGATGTCTTCCGATGCGGCCGCGACGCGAGCCGCAGATGAATCGACGCGCGATTGTTGGCGCGCGACTTCACTTTTCACACCGAAGCCGTCGAACAACATTTGCGTCAAGGTCGCGCCCGCTGTTTTGCGTGACAGCGCATGGCCATTCAACCCAAGCAAGCGTGCTTCCGGCGTATCGATATTCTCGCGGCCATAACCCGCATTCAAATCCACGCGCGGCAAATAACCGGAACGTGCCTGGTTTAATTCTTCATCGGTAGCGAGGCGGCGGCTCGCGCTGGCGAGTACGTCGGGGTTGGTGCGTATTGCATGCTCCACCGCCTCGCGTAAGGTTTGCGCATAGGCGGGCAGGGCCGACATGCTGAGACAAGCAGTCAACAGCAATGGAAAAAAAGATAGATGGCGCGCGGACTTTTTCATTTTTGACTCCCCGATGGCCGACTGTGAATGTCGGCTTTGATGGGGCATTTTACGAGAGCAACGTGGGAGATACAAACAAAATAAGCAAAATTTCATCCAACAGACTTCGATGGAGGGAATCTTGAAGTGGATGTAAATTCGCATAATCACGTTGAATGTACTACCGCTCCAGTCCTTTCCCCTTCAAGGGGAAGACAAGACGCTGCAAAGCAGCTTCTTGCGGTAGAAGCTAATGTTTGCGAAGCGAACGTTATGCTGATGCCAATAGGATGGGGATGGGTGAAATAGAAAAGTAGAAGTGTTTCTGCACAACGTATTTTCTCAATGCTCAGTGGCCAACTCCCGCTCAACCACACGATCCATAAACTTGCCCAGCAACGCGCGCGTCACCCAGGCTTCACCTTGATCGAGCGCATGCAACGCTTTGGTCAAATGGGTTTTGGCAAAGTCCTGCGACAACAAGCCACGCGCGCCGCCACCTAACAAATCCAATTGCAAATGCTCAGCATTCACCTCATCCGTCACAGCCACCACAATAGTGGAGGCATCACGATTGAATTGATGCACCACATCTGCGACATTTTTGCTTGACAAAATATTGATATTAATCAATAAGATACGAGGGTTCAATTGTTTGAGCTTAGACGCAGCCCCGCGCACCGTAGAAGCCCGCGAGACCACGGTGAACTCCCCGTCGTCGTCAAGAAGCTTTTGATAAGCCGCCAACTTCGCCGGATCACCATCAGCAAGCGCCACCGTAATAGGATGCATGGAAAAATCTCTCAGAGTAAAACAACCGGTCTGCAACTCGAACTACAAATGAGCACAAAAATTATTTTCAGCCCCAAAGAAAAATCCGCAGAGGCCGGAACCCCCACGGAATTGACCGGTTTTTACAAAATGATTTCGTTGTTTGCCAGCAATGTAGCCAAGTTAACCGTCAATCCTGTTTGCAATACGGCTATATCTACAAAGTTGGCGGCGCCTCCCGCAGTGCCATCACGGTCGATACTGATCGTGGTGACGGCGCTGGCGCCTGAGCCGACAGTCGTCACATGGATAAAGTCGCTAGGGGTAGATGTACCAACGTTGTAACCAATCAGTAATGCCGAGATGTCCAGCGTATCTCCACCAGAAGCAATACTGCCAACAGTGAAATCCGTTATCGTATCTTTGGTTGCGTTGGAGATATTGTCGCTGCCAAGGAAACGGAACGTATCGCTGCCAGCTCCGCCCGTCAATATATCGGCGCCCATACCGCCGACCAAAATATCGTTGCCCGCGTCGCCAACGATTGTGTCGGTGCCGAGGCCGCCGTAGAGCGAGTCGTTACCGTTGCTTCCGTTCAGGGCGTCATTACCGGAGCCGCCGTAAAGAGTCACAGCGTTGCCTGCGGCAGTGCCGGTCGTCTTGCCGTTCATCGTGTCATTGCCCGCTCCTGCGTAGTGCGTCCCGCTAGAAAGAGTGCCGGCTGGGCTGTCATTACCGGAGGTGAAAGGTGTCGCTACCAGCCCATCGTTATCGTTCGGATCGTCTAAAGCGTCTGTGACCGTGATCGCCACCGCCTTGGTGACGTCGATGGTGCCATCGTTGACGTGTACCACAAAGTCATAGACGTTGTTACCACCGTTGTCGGCGGGTGCTTCGAAGTTCGGTGGTGCCTTGAACGTCACCGCACCGGCAGCGCTGATATTAAACAGCGCTGCATCCGTGCCGGTGAGCGAGTAGGTGAATGAGGCACCCGCGTCAGGGTCGGTCGCGGTTACGCTGTATACCGTGGTCGCTGGTGTGACATTCTCCACCGTGCTAGCCGTCGCGGCCGACGTGATCGTCGGCGCTTCGTTGGCATTGGTTACAGTCACCGCGATGGCTTGCGTGTCGCTCAAAGAGCCGTCGCTCACTTTCACCACCACGTCGTAAATATTGTTGCCACCCACGTCTGTCGGTGCTTCGAAGTTCGGTGCAGCAATGAATGTCAACACACCTGTTGTCGAATTGATAGAAAACTTCGAAGCGTCCGCGCCGCTATCAATGGTGTAAGTGAGGGAGGTACCCGCGTCAACGTCTGTAGCGGCTACGGTCGTCACAGTAGTCGTGTTCTCGCTGATCGTGATGGCAGCCGTTGCGCCAGCGCCGTTTGAGTTGATGACCGGCGCTTCGTTAACGTTGGTCACCGTGATCGCCACCGCCTTGGTGACGTCGATGGTGCCATCGTTGACGTGTACCACAATGTCATAGACGTTGTTACCACCGTTGTCGGCGGGTGCTTCGAAGTTCGGTGGTGCCTTGAACGTCACTGCACCGGCAGTGCTGATTCTGAACAGAGTCGCATCGGCGCCACTGAGGGAGTAACCCAAGGTCGTGCCAGCATCAGGGTCGGTCGCGGTCACGCTGTACACCGCAGTCGTTGTAGCGACATTTTCCGGCGTGCTAGCCGTCGTGCCAGAGGTGATCGTGGGTGCATCGTTGACTGGGGTCAGGTTAAACGTCTGTGTGCCGCCCACTGAACCGCCGTTGCCGTCGATGACGTTATAGGTCAGCGTGACCGCGCCGTTGAAATTCGCACTCGGGGTGATGGTGTAGGAGCCGTCGGCATTGGCGACGATGCTGCCGTTGCTGGTGGACAAACCGCTCACCGACAAGGTATCGCCATCGACATCGCTGAAGCCGGTCAGTAGATTAGCTGCGCTGATGTTATAGGCGATATCTTCAGTGCCGGGAGTGAGCGTCGCGGTTGCCGTGCCTGTAGGCGCATCATTCACGTTAGCGATTGAGCTCACTGCGCTGGTGAAGTCGGTCGTTCCACCAAAAGTATCGGTGGTGGTGGCGACCACACGCACGTCTTTGCCGACATAGCTCTGG
>JAYVGF010000174.1:0-10995 GCA_043772415.1 Betaproteobacteria bacterium | reverse complement strand
CTTATGGCGTATCCGGTCTGCCTTATTCCGCGCCGAGTGCTTAAGCGGTTCGACTAATCTGGGCTTTATGTTCCTGCCTAATTATCGCGCCTGGGTTGTCGCGGTTTCGCTGGTCGTGTGCTTTGCCACTTGGTTCGTGATTGAGCGCACCAAGCTCGGCGCGTATCTGCGCGCGGGCACGGAGAATCCACGTCTGGTGCAAGCCTTTGGCATTAACGTACCGTTGATGGTGACGCTGACTTATGGTTTCGGCGTCGCGCTCGCGGCGTTCGCCGGTGTGCTCGCCGCGCCGATCACGCAAGTCAGCCCGCTGATGGGTTCCAATTTGATTATTGTCGTGTTCGCCGTAGTCGTCATCGGCGGCATGGGCTCCATTCTCGGCGCGATTATCACCGGCCTCGCGCTCGGTTTGATAGAAGGCCTGACCAAAGTGTTTTATCCCGAAGCGTCCACCGTCGCCGTTTTCGTCATCATGGCCATCGTGTTGGTATTGCGTCCTGCAGGTTTGTTTGGAAAAGAAAAATGAGCAAACAAACTATTCTATTTATTGTGCTGTTGGCCTTGGCGGTAGTGGCGCCTTTGGCCGGTTTGTATCCTGTGTTTTTGATGAAGGCTTTGTGCTTCGCCATCTTCGCCTGCGCATTTAATTTGCTCCTCGGCTACACCGGCTTGTTATCGTTCGGTCACGCGATGTTTCTTGGCTCGGCCGGTTATGTTACCGGCCATGTGGTGAAAGAGCTCGGCTGGCCGCCTGAGTTGGGCATACTCGCCGGTACGTTGGCCGCCGCAGTGCTCGGCTATATCGTCGGCAGTATCGCCATCCGCCGCCAGGGTATTTATTTCGCCATGACCACCTTGGCCTTGTCGCAGATGATTTATTTTCTCTGCGTGCAGTTCAAGTTCACCGGCGCGGAAGACGGCTTGCAAGGCGTGCCGCGCGGCAAACTGTTCGGCATGATCGATCTCTCCAACGACACCTATATGTATTATTTCGTGTTGGCGATTTTCGTGTTTGCGTTCTGGTTGATTTATCGCACCATTCATTCACCCTTCGGCCAAGTGTTGAAATCGATACGCGAAAACGAGCCGCGCGCGATTTCCTTGGGCTATGACGTGGATAAATATAAGTTACTTGCGTTTGTGTTGTCGGCAGGGCTTGCTGGTTTAGCCGGTTCAACCAAGACGATGGTGATGCAACTCGCCTCGCTCACCGACGTGCATTGGCACGCGTCGGGCGAAGTAGTGTTGATGACTTTGCTCGGCGGACTCGGCACCGTGCTCGGCCCAGTGGTGGGCGCGTTTGTCATCGTCACTTTGCAAAATTATCTCGCCGGTTTCGGCTCATGGGTCACGGTGATTACCGGCTCAATTTTCGTTATCTGCGTATTGGCGTTCCGTCGTGGCATTGTCGGCGAACTACAGGCCCTATTCAAAAAGTCCTTCTAGGATTTTACGAATTGAATGCAACGGCACGGTTTCATACACTGTGCCGTTGTCGTTTCTGACAAGCGAAAACTCCTGTAAAATCCGCTTGTCTGTTCAATAACCTATCTATTGATTGCATCGAGGTTTTTATGAAAGCACTGGTAGCGGTAAAACGCGTCGTCGATTACAACGTCAAGGTCCGCGTCAAGGCCGATCAAACCGGCGTCGAACTCGCCAACGTCAAAATGTCGATGAACCCCTTCGACGAAATCGCGCTCGAAGAAGCTATCAAGTTGAAAGAAGCGGGCGTGGTGACCGAAGTCATCGCCGTGTCGATGGGCCTGGCAGCGTGTCAGGAAACTTTGCGCACTGCGTTGGCGATGGGCGCAGACCGTGCGATTTTGGTCGAGACCGAAACCGAATTACAACCGCTCGCCGTCGCCAAATTACTTAAAGCGATTGCGCAAAAAGAATCACCCCAAGTGGTCATCCTCGGCAAGCAAGCCATCGACGACGACGCCAATCAAACCGGCCAAATGTTCGCTGCGCTGATGAATTGGCCGCAAGCCACGTTTGCTTCCAAAGTCACCATCGCCGACGGCAAAGCGCAAGTCGTGCGCGAAATCGACGGCGGCTTGGAAACAGTGAGCATGGCATTGCCAGTCGTCATCACCACCGACTTGCGCCTCAACACGCCGCGCTACGCGACCTTGCCGAATATTATGAAGGCGAAGAAAAAACAACTCGACACATTCAAGCCAGAAGAATTAGGCGTTGATGTCGCGCCGCGCTTGAAAACTTTGAAAGTCAGCGAACCGCCGAAACGCAAAGGCGGCGTGATCGTGCCGGATGTCGCTACGCTGATCAGCAAGCTGAAAACCGAATCCAAGAGCATATAAATAGTTCAATATAATCAATTAGTTAAGTAATACTGCATAAGGGATCATCATGGCAATATTAGTCATCGCGGAACATGACAACGCAGGCTTGAAAGAAAGCACCTTGCACACCATTACAGCCGCGAAAAAAATCGGCGCGGATGTGCATGTGCTGGTCGCAGGTAACGCGTCGAGCGGCGCAGGACAAGCGGCAAGTAAAGTTGCTGGCGTTGCAAAAGTATTGCATGCAGAAGCCGCAGCCTATGCCAGCGGCCTACCGGAAAATCTCGCCGCTCTCGTTGTGTCCTTAGCAAAAAATTATGCGCATGTGCTCGCGCCTGCGACCGCCTTCGGCAAAAACTTCATGCCGCGTGTCGCCGCTACATTGGATGTCGCGCAAATCTCCGAAATCATTTCCGTCGAATCGCCTGATACTTTCGTGCGCCCGATTTACGCCGGTAATGCATTCGCCACCGTGCAATCGACTGACGCCATCAAAGTCATCACCGTGCGCAGCACCGGTTTCGATATGGCGGCGAAAGAGGGCGGCAGTGCGGCGATTGAAAATGTTGCAGCAGTCGGCGATGCGGGCCCCACGCAACTTATCGGCCAGGAACTCACCAAATCCAGCCGACCCGAACTCACTTCTGCGCGCGTAATTGTTTCCGGCGGCCGCGGTATGCAAAACGGCGACAATTTCAAATTACTCGAAGCGCTTGCGGATAAGTTAAATGCTGCAGTCGGCGCATCGCGCGCCGCCGTCGATTCCGGTTTCGTGCCCAACGATTACCAAGTCGGCCAAACCGGCAAAATTGTCGCACCCGAACTCTACATCGCCGTCGGCATTTCCGGCGCGATCCAACATCTCGCCGGTATGAAAGACAGCAAAATTATCGTCGCCATCAACAAAGACGCCGAAGCGCCGATCTTTCAAGTGGCCGATTATGGTTTGGTGGCGGATTTGTTTACCGCCGTGCCGGAGCTCACCGCCGCGCTATAAGTAGGGTGCGCTGCGCGCACGCGTAAAGGTAATTCAACTATTTGCAGGCATATCACGCAGCACCCCCATCCCAACCTTCCCCCGTCAAGGGGGAAGGGGCTTTAATCCCCTCCCTTTCAAGGGGAGGGCTAGGGTGGGGATGGGTCTGTATTTGAATCAATCATCTTCAAAGGAAACACACCATGGCCGCTCCCTACAACGCCCCCACCAAAGACATGCAATTCGTGTTGCATGAACTTATCGGCCTCGACCGCGTGGCCAAACTACCCGGCTGTGAAGAAGTCTCCGCTGATTTGGTCGATGCGATTCTCGACGAAGCGGCTAAATTTTCGCGCGACGTACTCGCGCCGCTCAACTGGACCGGCGACGTTGAAGGCGCAGCGTGGAAAGACGGCCACGTCACCACGCCCAAAGGTTTCAAAGCCGCTTACAAACAATTCGCCGACAACGGTTGGGGCGCGTTGAAATCCGATCCTGATTTCGGCGGACAAGGTTTACCGAATTTAGTCGCCACACCAGTCGATGAAATGATCGCCGCTTCCAATATGGCGTTCTCGCTGTGCCCCATGCTCACGCAAGGCGCATACGAGGCGATCCATCTGGTCGGCACACCTGAACAGAAAAAAACTTATCTACACAACATGGTCTCCGGCAAATGGACCGGCACCATGAACCTGACCGAACCGCAAGCCGGCTCCGATCTCGCTGCCGTGCGCAGCAAGGCCGTGCCGCAAGGCGATCATTACCTCATCACCGGCCAGAAAATTTACATCACCTACGGCGAACAGGATTACACCGAGAACATTGTGCATCTCGTACTCGCGCGCACGCCGACTGCGCCGGAAGGCGTGAAAGGCATTTCACTTTTCATCGTGCCGAAATTCATGGCCAACGCTGATGGTTCATTAGGCAAGCGTAACGACGTACGCTGTGTGTCGATAGAACACAAACTCGGCATCCACGGCAGCCCGACAGCCGTGTTGGCCTACGGCGATAACGGCGGCGCAGTCGGCTATTTAATCGGCGAAGAAAATCGCGGCCTCGAATATATGTTCATCATGATGAACCTCGCGCGTTTCGCCGTCGGTCTCGAAGGCGTTGCCATTGGCGAGCGTGCGTACCAAGGCGCAGTGGCCTACGCTAAAGATCGCGTGCAAGGCAATGAAGTCGGCAAAAAAGGTGGCGGCAGAGTGGCCATCATCAAACACCCGGACGTAAAACGCATGTTGCTCAGCATGAAATCGCAAGTCGAAGCCATGCGCGCTGTCGCGTATTACACGGCGGCATGTTTGGACAATGGCCAACGCAATCTCGATGCAGAAAGCAAAAAGCGCGAACAATTCCGCGCCGAATTATTGATCCCAATCGTTAAAGGTTGGAGCACCGAGACCGGACAAGAGATCGCCTCCACAGGTGTACAAATCCACGGCGGCATGGGCTTCATCGAAGAAACCGGCGCGGCACAACACTACCGCGACGCGCGCATTACGACTATTTATGAAGGCACCACCGCGATACAAGCCAACGATTTAATCGGCCGCAAATTGGGTCGTGACGCAGGCGCCACAATGCGCGCGCTAATCGAAGACATGCAAAAAACCGCCGTAGCATTAAGCGCAAGCGACAACGCCGATTGCAAGGCCATCGCCGCAAGTTTGGGTAAATCCATCGAAGGCTTGGGCGCTTCAACGGTTTCCATCATGGAATCCTTCAGCAAAAATCCGCAGGAACCCTTCGCGGTTTCCGTGCCTTACCTGATGCAATTCGGCACCGTAGCCGGTGGTTGGCAAATGGGCGCAGCGGCGTTAGTGTCGGCAAACAAACTAAAAGCCGGCAGCGGCGACGCAGATTTCTACAAAGCCAAAATCGCCACCGCGCGTTTCTACGCCGAACATATTTTGCCAAGAGCGCAGGCGCTCAAGATGGAAGTGACGAGCGGTGCGGGGAGTGTGTTGGCTTTGGATGAAGCGATGTTTGGCTGAGGTTTGCGTTGACGTCAAAATCTTAAATCCCCCCTAACCCCCCTTTTTCAAAGGGGGGAATCTATGCGGCGACTCGGACATTCCCCCTTGCTAAAAATGGGGAGATTACCGGTGTGCTTTAATAATTCCAATCTACTGGCGTCGCATATTCGATATATTATTTCCCCAACCCCGCCAGCGGATGTTCATCCGGATGCCAAGCCGGCGCGAAAAATTTCTTCACGCTTTCTGCTTTTACTTCCTCGATAGTCGCCGGATTCCATTTCGGCGCATGGCCTTTATCGATGATCAATGCGCGGACACCTTCCTGAAAATCTTTTTGTGCGAAGCAGGCTTGCAGCATGCCGAGTTCGAGGCGGAAGGCGTCGGCGAGGTCGTCGAGGTTGCGGCCTTTGCGTATTTGTTCCAGTGTGACGGCCATCATGGTGGGGGAGCGTTTTTGCATGGAGGCTAAGGTATTGCTTGCCCATTCTTTGTGGTCTGGCCGCGCATCGTTTTTCAATGACTCAGCAACCGCTTGCAGCGTCGGCTTGGAAAAATGTTCGTTGATAGTGTCGTGCAGCTTTGCCAACGGTGCATCGGGCAAACTGCTTGCGCCTATCATTTTGATGGTGCGTACCAAGGTCCAGCGTTTGTCGTCACCCCATTCGATATTGTCGAGCGCCACATCGAGGGTTTGCCATTGCTCCGGCGTGAGATAAACATCGCCGATACCGGCGTATAAACAATCCGCCGCTTTGAGTGGCGCGCCGGTGATGCCGAGGTATTCACCGAGCGAGCCGAGCAGGCGCGGCAGGAACCAACTCGCGCCGACGTCGGGGAAAAATCCGATATTGGTTTCCGGCATGGCGAATTTGGTTTTGTCGCCGACCACGCGCAGTTGCGCTGCCATCGCCAAGCCCACGCCGCCGCCCATGACGATGCCGTCCATTAACACCACGATTGGCTTGCGGTATTTGTGCAGGTAATGGTCGAGCTCGTATTCGTAGAGGAAAAATTTTTCGTGTTGCTGGCCACCTTGCGTCAAGCTGTCGTACACCGCACGAATATCCCCGCCCGCGCAAAACGCTTTCTCCCCCGCGCCACGGATGACGACGGCGTAAATGTTTTTATTGCGCTCCCAATCACGTAGTTGCTCATGCATCAATTTGATCATCGAATGATTCAGCGCATTCAATCGCTCGGGGCGATTGAGGGTGATGTGGCCTATGTGGTTGCGGGTGTCGAGGAGGAGTTCGTTTGTCATATTATTTAATATAATCATATAGTTATGTTATTTTACTTTGAAATATTTTTTGCTCTGGTTCAATCATTTTAAATCCCGCTTAGTCCCCCTTTTTCTAAGGGGGAGATTTTCTCTCTTCGTATGCTCTGCTGTTGCCGAATTTACAGATGAGGGTTAGTCATAATTTCCCCCCTTTGAAAAAGGGCGGTTAGGGGGGATTTAAGCGTTCCTTCACAGCCCGATCAATCATTTCCATCACCGCATGAGTCTCAGTTAATACTTGTCGATTATCAAAGCGTAACACCAGTAGGCCCAAGCCAGCGAATGCAGCATCCCGCTCTTGGTCTTTCACTTGATGTGCCGCTTCAAAATGTTGATCGCCATCAAGCTCAATAACTAACTTCGCCTCCGGACAATAAAAATCCACGATGAATGTTAGTAAAGGTTTTTGTCGGTAGAACTGTAAACCTTGAATTTGTTTGCGTCTTATCCGATGCCAGAGTTTTTGCTCCGCATCGGTCATGTTTGTTCTGAGGGTGCGAGCGGGGCGCTTTAGTTTTAGGTTGTAGTCTTCCATTAGCTTAAATCCCCATTGGGGAAATCTGAAGAAGCTTAAATCCCCCTCCATCCCCCTTTTTCTAAGGGGGAGGCTTTCTTTCATCGTATGCGCGGCTGTTGTCGCGTTTACAAATGGTGTTTCTAGTTCCCCCCTTTGAAAAAGGGGGGTAGGGGGGATTTAAACTCTCAAACCTTCTTATACAAACCAATCACCCCAGAAAAATCTTTCCCCCCATCACCTTGACTGCTCATCATTTGATAAACCTGTTGCGCCGCTGCGCCCAATATCACCGGTTGTTTCGCCGCGCGGGCGGCATCGACTGCCAGCCCTAAATCTTTCAACATCAAATCACCGCCGAAGCCGCCGCTGTAACCGCGCGAGGCGGGGACATTTTCCATGACGCCGGGGTAGGGATTATAAGTGTCGGAGCTCCAGCAGCGTCCGCTGGAAGTGTTGATGATGCCTGCGAGTATTTTCGGGTCCATGCCTAGCGATACGCCGAGGTTCATGGCTTCCGAAGTGCCGATCATGGAAATGCCGAGCAGCATGTTGTTGCAGATTTTTGCTACTTGTCCGTTGCCCGCCGCGCCGCAATGCACGATATTTTTGCCCATGTGCGCGAGTATGGGTTTAGCCTTTTCGTAATCGCTCATCGCACCGCCGACCATGAAAGTCAGCGTGCCTGCGACTGCGCCGCCGGTGCCACCGGAAACGGGTGCGTCGATCATCGGGTTGTTTTGTTTCGCGGCCGCCGCGGCGACTTCGCGTGCGGTTTGCGGATCTATTGTTGAAGAGTCTATGAGTAAGGTGCCGGGTTTTGCGCCGGCGAGTACGCCATTGTCGCCGAGGTAAACCGATTTTACATGCGGCGAAGAGGGCAGCATGGTGATGACGAGTTCAGCTTGAGATGCGGCGTCTTTGGGTGAGGTGGCAACGCTTTGGTTGAGGGCTTTGAATTTATCTGCGGCGGCATGCACGACATCATAGATCACTAATTGATGTCCGGCTTTGACGAGGTTTTGAGCCATGGGATCGCCCATGTGGCCGAGGCCGATGAATGCTATTTTCATTTTTTTGCCTTGCTAATTTCTCGGTTTGAAATAAACGTGGAGGGTGACGGTGCGTTTAAATCCCCCCTAGCCCCCCTTTTTCAAAGGGGGGAATGTCTCGGTAAAAACAGTGGCTGCAATTCATCCTAAACCTCCCCCTTGGAAATAGGGGGATTGAGGGGGATTCAGGTTTTTAGCATTACTTCAAACTAATCGTCGTATTCACGCCAGCGCTCACCGCTGCATCATCAAACCAGCGCGTAGTAACCGTTTTGGTTTGGGTGTAGAAGTGAATCGCTTGTTTGCCGTACGGACCCAAATCACCGAGCTTGGAACCGCGCGAGCCGGTGAAGCTGAAGTAGGGAACAGGAACCGGGATCGGTACGTTGATGCCGACTTGGCCGACGTCGATTTCATTTTGAAATTTGCGCGCGGCCGCGCCGCTCTGGGTGAAAATGCCGGTACCGTTGCCATAGGGATTAGCGTTGGTTAAAGCAATGGCTTCATCCAGCGTGTTGACGCTGACGACAACCATCACCGGGCCGAAAATTTCCGTGTCATATACTTTCATGCCGGGCTTTACGCCGGACAAAATGGTCGGCGCGATGAAGTTGCCTTTTTCGTAGCCGGGAATTTTCGGGTTACGACCGTCGAGCTCCAGCTTGGCGCCTTCTTTGGTGCCGTCTTCAATCAAGCCCATGATGCGGTAGTAGGCAGACTTGGAAACTACCGGGCCGAGATCCGCACCTTTTTCCGTGCCGCCATTGACGCTTAATTTTTTCGCGCGAGAAACAATATCAGGTATCCATTTGTTTGCGTCGCCGACTAACACCGTGACCGAAGTCGCCATGCAGCGCTGACCGGCTGCACCGAAAGTTGCGCCGACCAATGAATCCAGCGCGTGTTCTTTGTTAGCATCAGGCATGACGATAGCGTGGTTTTTTGCGCCCATCATCGATTGCACGCGCTTGCCGTTGGCGCTGCCGAGTTTGTAAACATGCTCGCCGACATGGCATGAGCCGACAAACGAAATCGCCACGATGTCTTTGTGCGTGCAAATGGCATCGACGACTTCTTTGCCGCCGTGCACGACGTTCAACACGCCGGGCGGTACGCCAGCTTGTATCGCGAGATCGACCAACATCATGGTGCTCATCGGGTCTTGTTCGCTCGGCTTCAACAAGAAAGTATTACCGGTGACAATCGCCATCGGGAACATCCACAACGGAATCATCGCCGGGAAATTGAACGGCGTAATGCCTGCGCAGACGCCGATAGCGTGGCGCACGGAATAGGTATCGACGCCAGTCGCGACGTTCTCGGCGAATTCACCGAGTTGCAAGGTGCCGATGGAGCAGGCGTGTTCAACCACTTCGAGGCCACGGAAAATATCGCCTTCCGCGTCGGGTAATGTTTTGCCTTGCTCGGCGGTTAATACCGCAGCGATTTTGCTGGAGTTCTCGCGGATCAGCGCTTGCAGTTTTAACATGATGCGCGCGCGCGCGCCGAGCGGCGTGTTCTTCCAGGTCTTGAATGCTTCTTTGCACGACGCTACCGCTGCATCGACTTCTTCCATTGTCGCAAAGGGAACGCGCGCCAACACTTCTTGTGTGGCTGGGTTGACGATGTCGCGCCATTCGGTCGATTTCGATTCTACGTATTTACCGTTGATCAATAATTTTACGGTAGGGACGGTTTGATTAATCACTTGCGGGTTAGCTGCCATGATGCTCTCCAGGATAAATGCAATAAAAACAAATAGTTACGTAATTATCTTTATAAGCTATTTGAGGGAAAAGTCTTGTGACAATTATACGCCGTTCGGGTTCAGACGGCAGCTTGTTCAAACTCGAATAGTAGCGCATCCGCCGCGACAATGTCATCGACCTTATGTACCACGCGGGCGACTATGCCATCGCGCGGACTGTGAATGGTGTGTTCCATTTTCATGGCTTCCATCACCAACAGCGGTTGGCCTTGTTTCACTTCATCGCCAGTTTTCACCAGCAGTTTGACGATGCGGCCCGGCATTAAGGCGGTGAGCCTGCCGCCTGGCACTTCTTCGGCACTTTCAAATTCGTAAGTGCGTACAAGTTCAAAATCAAAACGTGTACCGTTTTGCAGAACGGTGAGATGATGTTGATGACGTAACACGCAAGATTGATAATGTGTGCCGTCACATGACCATTCCATTGTGATTCCATCGGATACTTTATTTTCAAGCAAGACCAAGCGTTCCAGATGTTGCAAATGATACTGTTTGTCTGAAACGGTCTCGATCAGAATCGTATGCGTCGTCCCGCCGAGCGGATCAGCCAGCATGAGTTTACGTTGCGGCTTACTGTTCAAGCGCCAACCCGTGATGGAATTCCAGGGGGAAGTCGCGTCTGCGTGATGAGCCGTGTTCATTTTTGCCGCTTGGTCTTCATCCATCAGCAACTTTGCACAGGCGGCGAATAACGCCGCTTCGTCCGCAACAGTCTGCTTATGAATTAAGTCGGATAAATGCTTTTCAACAAACGCAGTCGTGGTATCACCTTCAGCAAAAGCCGGATGAAAAGCAATTTGTTCCAGGAAGGGAATGTTGGTGGTGATGCCACTGACAGCGGTTTCGCCCAAAGCTTGCTGCAGATGTTGAATCGCTTGAATACGGCTGTCACCAAACGCAATGAGCTTGGCGATCATCGAATCGTAGAACACGCCGACTTCATCGCCTTCCTTAAACCCCGTGTCGACGCGAACTGTGTTGGTTGCAGCAGGTAAAACAAAACGGCTTAGTATTCCGGTTTCGGGTAGAAATTGATTCGCTGGATTTTCCGCGCACAAGCGTACTTCAATCGCGTGGCCGAATTGGCTAAGATCGCCTTGTTTCAGCGG